>CAUZRA010000080.1:0-6322 GCA_963582035.1 Vicinamibacteria bacterium
TTTCCGGTTGCATGAGTGCGCAGCATTTCATTCTGCTGATAGACCATCCTTGCATCCCGCACCTTGTTGTTCCCAGTAGCGAAATGACCGTGCCAAAAAAGCGTCATCTTTTCTTCAAGAGGGCGCTGCGAAACAAGCATTCTCTCGCCCCACCAAGTAGCAAGGCGCTGGGTTTCAACCGCGTTTGACCGAAGGCCGTAAAAAAATTTATTGACTACAGGTTGAAGTCTGCGCGATTCCCCTTCAGGCAAAATCGACACCCCCATTGAGCTACCTGTATCTCGAGCTCTCCGAACAGCTTCGGCACGACTCTTCGGGAAGGGGTCCATGCCAGAGTCCCAGATCGGTGATAAGTCATATGCCGGTGCAGTGTCAGGCGAGTCACTATAATCAACCAACCAATTGATAGCCGCTTCCGGCGTCATTGCGGTAATTCGCTCAATTTCCTCCGGCGTCGCACCGAAACCGCCTCGTTCGAGCAGATGAGCTGCTGTCTGATAGTTCCAGTCGGCTGCAATGATTGATGAAAGATCATCAACCCACTCTTCGGACCGTGCACCATTGAGCTGCTGACCAACCAATACGGAGCTTGGCGTAAGCAAACATCCAATAATAACAATCGCCCCTGAAACGCTTAACGCGCGTATTGGGCGTCGGCATTTGCAACTCGAGAGGTTAAAGCACGACACAGACGGCCTCCATTAGTAAATTAGGATGGCATCATACGCTACCGGATACCCGTGGCCAACTGCGTCCTCAAAGAACTTAGCTGGTATTCGTTAACATGCTTATTTAGAGTGGTTTACAGAACTATGTCAAGTTCGTAGTCAAGCATGGCATCCCCTTCAAAAATCCACCGACCAGAAAATTGTTGTTCGCCAAGCACAAGAGGAAGCCAGTAGCGATCATCTGCCCACATCTCTTCGTAGGGAATCGCATTGATATCGCACCAAAGAGGAGTGGCTTCTTCTGTTTCTTTCGGATTTCCTATCAAGTCCGCGGCCCGGTAGACATGAACAAAAATTGAATACCCATCAACAAATTGAAAAGCATGTTGGCCAACCCTGACAGGATCAACGGGGGTGACGTGCAATTCCTCTTGAACTTCCCGAATGGCGCATGCTTTGAATGTTTCTCCGGACTCTAAACGTCCCCCTGGACCATTCACCTTACCGGCCCCTAGCCCACGTTTCTTTCGAATGAGTAAAACTCGATGATCTTTAATAATAAAAACTAGCGTCGCCGGCTCTACAGCTCGCCAAGACGTCCAATCGATGTCCCGCACCCGTCGAGCCGTCATCATTACAATTCTACGCGACTACCATAGAAGTCATAAGATCTGTTCGAGCTAGATCCAATGAGATGAGCAGAGTGGAAACACACCACGGTTTTTCTATCACCAACGATCGGCGCTTTTGTGTTTTTTTAGGTTCAAGCCTTGGAGCGAAAGAGTCTTACAAGGAGCAAACCTTAATTCTTGGGAAGTCTCTCGCTGAGCATGGAATTCACCTGGTTTACGGTGGTGCCAATATTGGCCTGATGGGCACACTCGCCGATGCTGTGCTTGACAACGGCGGGCAGGTTACCGGCATCTTTCCACGCGGCTTATTACAAAAGGAAACAGCGCACGCTCATCTGACTGAGCTTCTTTTTGTGGATTCAATGCACGAACGAAAAGCCACGATGTACGACCTCGCTACGCACTTCATTGCACTACCTGGTGGCCTTGGAACTTTTGAAGAAGTTCTGGAAATTTTAACCTGGGCACAACTCGGTTTACATACAAAACCCTGTGGCTTACTGAACATCAACAACTACTTCGCAGACTTCTTGGCTACACTACAACACGCAGTAACAGAACAATTTCTCAATCACGAACATTCTGAACTTCTAATCGTCGAAGAAACTGTACCGTCGCTACTGGGCCGCCTAGAAGAGATCAAGCCATGAACGCCGATCATTACGAATATTGGTCGAAAGACTTAGCTCAACTGAAACCCGAACAATAATCTCTACCCCGGTCGTAAATCTGAACAACCATTAAAAAAATGTGCCTTTATAATGTCCGTCAACTCACTAACTGTCATGGCTTGGTTAATCGCAATTCGAAGCTGAGAGCCGCCATGGTTGCCCTTTGTGTACCACGACCCAAGTGCGCGTAATTTGTTAACAACCCACCGTTCCCGACGGAGACGCGTACGAACGGAGAAAACTTGCCTGGCATCTGTTTTAGCAGCCGAATGCCGAAATCCGTGAGCCTCCTCAATGCCCTCATGCAGTAATAGGTCAATATAATCGAGGAGAAATTGTCCTCGGTCCTTCGGCGTAACGACTCGAACCTTTAATCCAGACGCCAAGTCCTGTGCTTGTTGGAAGATCCACGGATTACGGAGAGCACCTCGACCAACCAGCACGCCAGATACTTCACTGTTTAAAACACGCTCGACCACCTGTTCCGGTGTAACACAGTCACCGCTTCCAAAAACAGGAATCGAGACTGTACTCGCTACCTTGTCAATAAGGGACCAATCAGACGCTCCTTTGTACGACTGCTTTGCCGTCCGCCCGTGGACTGCGACTGCTGCTGCACCCGCATCTTCCATCATTTGTGCCACCGTCGGTGCATTGATAGTGTTGTCGTCCCAACCGGCACGCATTTTTACGGTTACCGGAATGGATACCGCCTCACTCATTGCCCGCACAACGGAGGCAGCGTGAGACGGATCTCTCATTAGGCTGCATCCCGCATTATGTTTCGCAATTTTTGGGACCGGGCACCCCATATTGACGTCAACAATGTCAGCACCCATTCCTTCAACTATTTGTGCCGCGGACGCCATTTTTGTCGGATCCCCACCAAAAATTTGTATTGATACGGGCCGCTCTGCTTCTGTGTACTCTGCATACTCGAGTGTCCGGTCAATTCCACGCACTAACCCTTCGGAACTAACCATCTCCGTCACCACAAGACCACAACCTCCATTCAACTTCACGAGGCGCCGAAAAGCCGTGTCCGTCATTCCGGCCATGGGCGCAAGCGCGTACGCGTGGTCGAGTAAAACTGATCCGATCTTCATCAATAATCCTGTGTTAGTACGGCTTTACATCAGCCGCATCAACCTCAACACTCACCGCCTGCCCAATCAAATCGACCGAAAGAACGAGTCGGGCATGAGAACCTTTACGCACGAGTCGACCAATGACCCCCCGTAGTGGGCCGTGTACAACCTCGACCATCATTCCCAGACGAATAAGAGGACACGGATCATACTGAAAATCACTCTCAACAAGCGTCCGAATACCTTCAAGTTCTGAATCGGGAATCGGGGTGATTTTGTCATCAAACGATACGATGTTGACAACCCCTGAGCATTTCAGGACTCGTACCCGCTCTGCGGCATCAAAACGCGCAAAACAATAACTCGGAAATAAGGGCCACTTTATTTTCTTCTTACGATCCTTCCAGCGGCTCCAACGCGTGATTGTAGGAAGAAATGCTTCTAGGTGATGATGCTCCAGTTGTTGACGCACGACCTGTTCGTGTCGCGAACGCGTCCAGACAGCGTACCAGTGCATGTTAGTAACGGGCGCTGTATTTCCCACTGAAAATAGTGGGAATTCGAAATAACTACCCTCCTACTGTGATGTCCCCTGATAGAAAGGCTTCCTCAAGTTGAGCGTCCTTCCATTCGATAACCGCTTCGTCACGCAAACGACCGATGTAGGCCCTGTACTCTTTTATACGTCGCTCACTGAACACACTGTTCCCGATTGCGTCACGAACCTCTTCAAATGGAAGAGGTGTGGGTTCTCTTCGTTCGACTAGTTGAAGAATATGGTAACCAGCAGGAGTACGAATAGGATGAGAAATTTCTTCATCTTCCAATCCGAGCAATGCTGTTTGAACAGCATCGTTTACGAACGTAAGATCAATAGGACCGATCAAACCGCCATTCGCTTTAGATGCAGCATCGGACACCGCAATCGCAACTAGCGAAAAATCTTCTCCGGCCAAAATACGCAGCCTGGCTTCTTCCGCTTCATGCCGAGACTGGTCATCAGCCGCGACATTAACGGTTCCTCCGAGACCTTCGGCTACACGAATGAGGATTTCTCGCATCGTAATGGTTTCTGGTTCGGTATATTCGATCAAATTGTTGTCATAATGCTCGCGCGCTTCAACGACTGTCATTACTATCTTCCGTAATATCTCAACCTGCTGTACCTGGCTAATAAGCATCTGACGCTCCATGGTCTGATGAAGGTCATCAATGGTCATTCCTTCGGATTGCATGAGCGCTTCATGAAACTCTTCGTCATTCGCAAAGTTATTTTCTGTTTTGATGTTTTCTACTACGTCCTGAAACTGCTCCTCACTTAAGTGATAGCCGAGTTCTCGACCTTGCTGGAGAATAAGCAGTTCATCGACTGCTGCCGAGACCACCCGTGGAGTAACTTCAACAAGAGCCTGCCGCAACTCTGTTTCTGTCGTTGCTCGCAGACCATCTTGGCGTATAGCCTCAACCTGGCCTCTTTCGAGGTCTGTTTGGGTAATGATGTCACCATTGACCTTGACAAGGATTCGTTGAAGAATCTGGCCGTTTGGTTCCGATGGCCGTCCGGAAACCGCAACTGGGGTCTCTTGCGCAAAAACGCTTCCAGCAGACATCAAGGTCGCCAGTACGACGACAACACGCCAACAATCCGCCCATTTCAGTTGTCTCGACATAGATTAGTCTCCAAAATTTACAATATATCTGTATGTTAGCCCTTCAGGCAGATCCGCTCAACCGTCGAAGTGCGATTTGAACCAAGTTCAGGTACTCGTGGTCAACGGTAGGCCCCAAATTTACAGTGGTTTTAGCTTCTGAACCCAAAAGTTCAGTCTTAGCCAAGCTGGTCTTCGGTGGTGTTGACGTTTGCACCGAGTCCTTATTCTTAACCCTGACTCGTCGAGTACCCATCACGTTACGACGCCCGTCCGCACCATCTAAATTAATCCTAACCACTCCCTCAGGGGACAAAGTCGCGCTTTCGGTCGCCCCGACGAATTTCACTAGCTGCCCGGGGTCCAGTGCCGCATCAGTCCTGAAACGTACAACCAATAAGGGTCCTTCTCGGTCTATTGCTTCAATGCCAATTTGATCCGCCAAGATACGTACGCGCGCGTACTCCGCCAGTCGCTCCACTGAAGAATGAAGTGACCCATAGCGATCGCTTACTTCAGCTATAACCTCCGAAAGAGACTCTTCATTAGCAGCTTCCGAAATTTTGCGGTAGATAGCCAACCGTTGGTTAGTTTCAATCACATAAGTTTCGTCAATCCTTAACTCAACACCGAGATTGACGCGTGCTCTACGAGCGTCTGCGATTTCATGTCCCTGTAGCTCTTGAACAGCTTGTTGTAACAATTTCACGTACATATCAAACCCAATAGCTTCAATATGACCACTCTGTTGACCACCGAGAAGATTTCCTGCGCCACGGATTTCAAGATCGAGTGCTGCAACACGAAACCCACTACCTAGTTCACTAAATTCTCGGATTGCGGAAAGCCGTTGCCGCGCAACAGAGGTAAGAACATTATCGGCAGGAATGACCAGGTAAGCATACGCGCGACGGTTAGACCTTCCGACCCGACCTCGAAGCTGATAAAGCTGTGCTAGACCGTATTTTTCTGCGTGGTTAATAATGATCGTATTAACGTTGGGAATGTCGAGTCCATTCTCAATGATCGTCGTTGCAATAAGAACATCGTACTCGTGGGCAACAAACTCGATCATCACCTTTTCCAGCGCTGCCTCGGTCGTCTGACCATGAGCTACGGCAAGCCGTGCCTCTGGCACTATGCGGGAAATCAAGCTTGCTACCGAGTGGATTGATTCCACTCGGTTATGAACCACGTAGACCTGACCACCTCGACCTAGTTCTGTACGAATAGCTTGACCAATCACCTGGGGTTCAAATTTGATCACATTCGTTTGAATCGCCAGCCGATCGCGAGGCGGCGTCTCGATCACCGACATGTCACGAATTCCCGCAAGGGACATATTGAGCGTGCGGGGAATCGGTGTTGCGGTCAACGCAAGAACGTCAACTCGGCGGCGCATTTGCTTGATTCGTTCTTTGTGAGCAACGCCAAACCGTTGTTCTTCATCAATTACTAAAAGACCAAGGTCTCGGAATAAAACATCCTTCGACAAAAGGCGGTGAGTGCCAATAATCACTTCAATTTTTCCTGCCGCAAGTTCGACAAGCAATGACTTCTGCTCAGGTTTCGTACGAAATCGACTTAACATCTCGATTCGTATCGGAAATGCGG
>CAUZRA010000081.1:0-6309 GCA_963582035.1 Vicinamibacteria bacterium
CCCAGCTGCCCCCCTAAATCCACGACTGTATTCAATAACGCGAGTCCGACACCTCGGCCTCGATATTTCAAACATACAGCCACACTGTTAATTTGAAGGTGATCGACAATACTCCAGACAGAGCAATAACCAGCGATCACGCCATTTGTGGTCACAGCAGCCAACAAATACGACTTCTCAGGTTGCTTCAGTTCCTCCAAAAACATCCCCCGTGTCCATGGATGCGTGAAGGACTGATTGTTTATCTCAACAAGAACATCAAGACTACCTTCATCAACAATCGGAACGATATCCCAGGACTCACTCATTGAATTCTATCGGGCCAATTATTCAGAGTTCTTTCGCCGCTCTCTCGCCAACACTGCGTCTGGTCGTCTTACATAGAGCGGTTGGAGTTCCTCTGGACCGACGGCCGCGTATTGTTTACTCGCCACCAAATTCGCCATTACCGAGGCTAACGCTGACTCCCCACGGTCTATATAAACGTCCGACGATATCTTAGCCAACCGTGACAGAAGCACATCTTTGTCACGAGTCGCAGCACCACCTATCACTTCCAGCGTTAGCCGTGTGTCCCATTCACTTAACACTGCTCTCAACGAATCCAAAACTTCTATCGGCGAACCAACTCGTGGACCATCAATACATACGGGGCGTGTAAGTCCTGTGGCTGTACGCTCAGCTCTATACAGACCAGCGAATACATGCCCCCGTTGACCGTCCATCCAGGCAAGTATGCGAATCCTCTGGACCGAGTCATCATCTGGAGGTCTCAGCAACTCGATTGGGTATTTTTCGGCCATCCGGGCCGCCGCGACTGCATCGAGTGTGGGAACCGGGGCTACCTTCCGATTCTGGCCGACGGCTAGTCCCTGCACCGTGGCGATGCCGACACGGAGGCTTGTAAATGAACCCGGGCCAATTCCGACTCCAAACACCTCAACGTCAGCTAGATTGACCTTTCCACGTTCTAAAAGTCTCGCGATGTCATTCGGCAGACGTTCTCCGTGTGTCAAAGACGCGTCCCCAACTAGCTCAACGGTCTCCTCAGAAGAACACCTAATAGCGAGGCTCCCCGACTTCGTACTTGTATCAATTGTCAGAATGCACATACGGATCTCTGTTCCTTTGTTCGGTCTCATTCATTGATGCGATGCTACCATCCCTTTGATGGCCTACTCTCCCGAAAGTCTTGCTACCGCGCAAAAGAATGCTACGCCGGCAATGAAGCAATACTTTGAAGCGAAGAGACAACACCCAAACGCCATCGTATTTTTTCGCATGGGTGATTTTTTTGAAATGTTCTACGAAGATGCAGTAAAAGCCGCGGCTGCCCTCGAACTGACATTGACCTCTCGCTCCAAAGATTCCGCCGGAACGGCTATTCCAATGTGCGGCGTGCCACATCACGCGGCCGACGGCTATTTAAGCCGCCTCATAAAACAAGGCTTTCGTGTTGCAATTTGCGATCAGGTCGAAGACGCCAAGAAAGCCAAAGGTCTTGTCCGCCGTGACGTCGTTCGTGTCGTCACGCCTGGAACGTTTACGGACGCCGACTATTTAGATGCAAAAGTTCCAGCCTACGTCATGGCCCTATCTTCTAACCAGAATACCGCCATTCCGAATACCGGCATTGCAATTGCTGATCTCTCAACGGGTGAATTTCGAGTTACAGAAATCGCAGACAGTTACATGTCTCGAAATGTCATTGACGAGATTCGAGCGGTATCTCCAAAAGAATTAATCCTTTCGGCTGAACTCGTTGAGACTGCAGAATCGGAATCGCTTCCTAATGGTTTAACAATTAGCGCGGTGGAATCCTGGACATTTGGTTTAGACCACGCACTTCGAACACTCACGGACCATTTCGGTACATCCACACTGGAGGGATTCGGGCTCACCGTCGAGGATAACGCTTCCAGTATTGCTGCTGCCGGAGCGGCACTTACCTATCTTCGCGAAACGCAACGCGGAAGCCTTGACCATATTCAGCGATTAGAATTCCGCGACCGAACCGATTATCTATCCATTGATCCAGCGACCTTCAAACATCTGGAGATTCTTGAGGGCGCGAGTGGAGACCGAGCCGGCTCTCTCATTCAGGAAATAGACGAAACAAAAACGCCAATGGGAGGGCGTCTCCTGCGTTCTTGGTTGACAAGACCCCTCTCACATCGAGAATCAATTCTTGATCGACTGGATTCCGTCGACGAACTCGTAACCGAGAGTATTACACGTACAAAACTGAGCGACACGCTCTCTTCCATTTACGACCTCGAACGACTCATTGTAAGAGTTGTCCTTGGCAGCGCAGGCCCCAGAGACCTCGTTGCTTTAAAAGTCACCATCACAGCCATTCCACCAATTCGAACCTTGGCCACATCTCTTAGTGCACCTCTGACCCGACGCCTGATTGACGGCATTCGTGACCTAGGTGACGTCCAAGACGATATTGAGCAGACCCTTATCGACAGCCCCCCGGCATTTGCGCGGGATGGCGGCATGATCCGGGACGGTGTTGACAGCGAACTCGACGAGGCTCGAAGTCTGAGTCAGGATGCCAAACATTCGATTGCCGCCATGGAAGCCGCCGAACGGGAACGGACTGGTATCAATTCATTGAAAGTCAAATACAACCGTGTGTTTGGCTATTACATCGAAGTAACGAAGAGCAACTTACATGCAGTCCCTGATGATTATCACCGCAAACAAACCATCGCGAATGGAGAACGATTTATTACGCCGGCTTTAAAAGAATACGAGCGAAAAGCACTTGGCGCCGACGACCGGATTATCTTACGTGAGCAGGAATTGTTCGCGAACTTATTGACTCGGGTTTCGACGCATGCGCCGGATATCCAAGCCGCTGCGCATGCCCTTTCAGCACTCGACGTGTTGTTATCATTTTCGGTGACAGCTACCCATCGCGACTACTGTAAACCACGAATCAGTGACGACTCAGAGCTACAACTTAGCGATGCCCGTCATCCTGTAGTCGAGCGCCGCACGGAATCTTTCGTGCCGAATGACCTGACGCTTAATAGTACCAACCAACAACTCATGCTCCTTACTGGCCCCAATATGGGAGGGAAATCGACCTACCTGAGACAAACAGCAGTTATCGTTCTAATGGCACATACCGGGTCATTTGTCCCGGCCGGCGAAGCGATTATTCCGACAACAGACCGAATATTCGCCCGGGTTGGCGCGGCAGATGACATCGCGCGCGGACAGTCGACTTTCATGATTGAAATGCAAGAAACGGCACGAATTCTGAATCTTGCGACATCGAATAGCCTAGTACTTCTTGACGAAATCGGTCGGGGCACTGCCACCTTTGATGGGCTGAGTCTCGCTTGGGCAGTCGCCGAACACCTCGTTACGGATAGTAAGAACAGACCGCGAACCTTATTTGCAACCCATTATCATGAACTTACGGAATTGGCTGAAGCGTATAACGAGGTAGCGAATTACCACGTAGCGGCGCGCGAATGGAACGACGACATCGTTTTTTTACACAAAATTGAGCGCGGACGGTCAGACCGGAGCTATGGGATTCAAGTCGCGCGCCTAGCCGGCTTACCGCCCTCGACGATTGCACGGGCCAAGGTGATACTGGCAGGACTCGAAGGCGATGAATTGTCTCGTGGCGGTCGTCCTTCCTTGAGCAACTCTTCGGTCTCCGCAGTGCCGCAAATGGGATTATTTGAGGGCCCGGCTACAAAGGGCGATGAGGTCGCCACTAAGCTTGCAAAACTAGACCTTGACCAGATCACCCCCGTTGATGCGATGCTATTTTTAGCGGAATTGAAACGCGATATATCAGATTGAATTAAATGACTAAACAGCGTTCTCCTGCGAAGGACTCTTTTCTTCAAGCCCCTGTCTGCGCGATCGAAACGACGACGCCTCAATCGACTGACGATCTACTCACACGCATGGAGCGTATTTCATTCCAAGGTAGAAATCTTGCCATCGCAAGGCGAATCTGGGAACGAATGATTGCCGATGATGTCTTAATTTTCTTCGGGATGGCCGGAGCACTCACGGCGGGCGGCCTCAGGCTCACGGTAGCCGACTTGATGCACAAACGGGCTTTCGACTGCCTCATTTCGACCGGTGCCAACTTGTACCACGACCTGCACGAAACACGTGGTAGACATCATTACCTGGGCAGCCCCAAAGTGAACGATGTCGCTTTACAAGCGGAAAAGATTGATCGCGTCTATGACACCTACGTCGATGAGGATGAATTTATCGATAACGACAACTGGATCGCTGATTTCGTATCAGAATTGGAACCTCGACCATATACCAGTAGAGACTTTTTGCATCAGCTTGGCGGTTATCTCTGGAAGCAAACAGGCGCTGACGGAATCCTAACTGCCGCGTACCGACATAACTTACCGATTTTTTGTCCGGCGATCGCCGATTCGTCCCTCGGCATGGCGCTCTCACAGGCCCGACACATCAATCAGAATACGGGGCAGATCGATGTAATCGGGGACGTTATTGAATCCGCCAATCTCATCAATCAACACCCCAGAACTGCTTCAGTCGTATTAGGTGGCGGCACGCCAAAGAATTTTATCAACCAAGCGAGCGTGCAGGCCGCGTTTTACGATCCATCAATTACTGGTCACCAATACGCCATCCAGATCGTCACCGACGTCCCACATTTTGGTGGCGCGTCCGGCTCAACGCTGGACGAGGCACAAAGTTGGGGCAAACTCTCTACCGACGCGGGCCAGGTTACAGTGCATGCCGATGCGACGCTCGCATTCCCACTACTCACCAGTGCCTTGTTTGACTCGGCGGAAAACGCCTTAAAGAATCGTAGTTCTCCAACATTTGATACCGACGGCCAGTCATTGGTTATGGATGGATGCCACCTCCCATCTGTCAGATTTTTAACCACAAATAATCGAACGCCTTAGTCTCTTACGTCCTGAACTCACCATGTTCCTACCGGCTGTTGCTGTGTTAAACAGTGAATTGCCCCGAGACCAAGGATTAAATCAACAGCGTAAATACCAACAACCGCGCGCGTCGGAAATATCTTCGCGAGCGTCGCCAATGCATGTCTATCTTGCGAATCATTGAAAGTCGGCACAAGTACAACATTATTGCCAATATAAAAATTCAAATAACTGGCGGGTAAACGCATCCCGTCGAACGTCACAGGTCTCGGCATCGGAAGTGTAATCACTTCAAACGCCTGCCTCCTCCTGTTTCTTAACCGCCGAAGACGACGAAGGTTTTGTTGCAACACCGAATAGTTAACGTCGCCGGTATCCGATTCCACCGCAGCGACGATCGTATTTGCGCCTACGAATCTTGCGACATCGTCAACATGACCCTGTGTATCATCCCCGTCGATACCTCCAGCCAGCCAGTGGATCCTAGTAACGCCTAAATGGTCGCGTAGTACCGCCTCTAAATCATTCCGACTAAGTGTTGGATTTCTCGCCTGAGATTCTCCAAGTAGACACTGCTCGGTCGTGATTAGATCACCACAACCATTCACATCGATACTTCCGCCCTCCAATACGACATTGTCTATTCGACCGCCTTGATCAATACCCACCGTAAATCGTGGCATCCCGAGTTTCTTTGCGATGCGCCGCGGCAGCCGGTCATCATCGCTGTAGGACCGGTAACGGCCCCAGCCGTTAAATGCCCAGTCACTGATAGCGATTTGTCTTACCGCGTCAGTGGCATGAGAAAGAAAGAGCGGGCCAGAGTCCCGGATCCAAGAACGATTCGTTTTGATAAGGTGCGTGTCGTAGTCTGAGCGTTCTACACCGCCCCGCGCCAAGTGAACCTCGGCACGGTCTCGCACTGCCGCGTTCTGACAGATTAGTGAAACACGTTCATAACGCACAAGCTGACGAATGATCTCCACGTAACACCACTCCGCAGAGTTCGTTTTAATTTCCCAATCAGCTCGATTATGTGGCCAGACCATCCAAGTTGCTGAATGCTCTTCCCATTCCGCCGGCATGCGAAACCCCAATGTGGCCGGACAACCATGTAACACAGGCGACCCAACTGCTGACATTATGAATTCGAAGACTCTGGTCGAAATGTCACAGAATCGATATAACGTTCAGATAATTCCCCGTACGTATCGACGCGCCTATCGCGCAAAAATGGCCACATTCTTCGTTGTTCTTCGATAATTTTTACATCACAGTCCGCGATCAGAACTTCATCAGTCGTACCGTTCGCCTCAGCAATTACAGAGCCCGTTGGATCGCAAATAAAGGACTGTCCCCAAAACTCCAGAGACTCCGGTTCATCGCCTAG
>CAUZRA010000082.1:0-6302 GCA_963582035.1 Vicinamibacteria bacterium
CAGAGCTGCGGATGAGCACCCAATGTCGATAACTCTTTTGATCGCGCTGTTGAAACCTCTTAGCGGAACGTCATTGACACTGATAAGTGGTATGCCGTCTAGTTCTTCGAGTTTTGCGCGTAGCGTTACAAATTGAAGAAAGTCCGGGATGACTTTGACGTCAACGCATTCTCTATTCGAAATTTCGATCAGCTCCAGCATGTTGACATGCTGATCAAGTGGAAGTGCTACGTAAAGTTGGTCAATATGCTTTTCCTTAAGGATTTGCTCGGCAGCTGCCAAGGAACCGAGTAGGGGAAGCCCACGATACCCTAGTTGATTGTCATCATTCGTATCATCGATGAATCCAATAATCTTGTATCCAAATTCTGCATGTCTTAGAAATCGATCCGCAACGTGTCGACCGAGTTCACCGGTGCCAGCTATCAAAACCTTTCGTAGTCCTAGTCCGGCCTTGAAACGGCGGCGCATTAGAGCGCGTGCCATGTCACGAGATGCGTAACTGAGACCGACGTTAAAAATAATAAAGAGAGCCCATACAAGCCGTGATACTTCGTATGCCCCGATTTCTCTAGCTGCTGAGGAAGCAAAGTATGCTTGGGTTGTTAATGTGCCGAATAGCCCGACCATAACTGTGAGTAGCGTGCCCACTAGAACGGCAAAGAAGTCGTCGACACGAGTTCGATTTCGTCTGAGTCGGTACGCACCCTGAAGATGAAAGGAGATTGGAATGATCAGCCCAATAAATGGCATTAATATCAGGTACTGATTAAAAGGCGGCTGTCCTTTAGGTGCCGGAAACAACCCTGTTTCGAACCGAGCAAGGTACGCTAACGCGAAGGCTGCCATGCCTAGCAGTATGTCAAGCGAAATATACGTAGTGATGAGCGCGCGTGTTTGCCGAATCATGTGAGCTCGGAAGCCAGTGTTTCAAGCGCAGTGCGCATGTGTTGATGAAATACCGTCGGCGAAAAACGAGAGGCTGCCGCATGTAAGCGCCAGGGGTCGAAGTCTCGTTGGATTGCTATTTGAATGGCATTAGCAAAGGACTGAGCGTTGTTTTGTTTGACTAGCAGGCCAGTCTCATCATTAACAGTTTCCAGTGCTCCACCCCGTGCTAGTGCGATGACAGGTCGACCGCACGCTTGTGCTTCCAATGCTGCGATACCGAAATCTTCCTCGCCGGTCAGTAAAAAGCCTTCTGATTCTCTGTAGAGTTCCCGCAATTCTTCTTTAGTTTGGTGGGATATGAATTTCACAGTCGAACTTGCGTGCGATCTGAGTCGTTTAGCCTCAGGACCTGTACCGATCACACGCAGTTCGACTCCGGCAAGTCGACAGGCATCGATTGCCACATCGACACGTTTGTAAGGGACAAGAGCCGATACAACAATAAAATATCCTCGCGATTTCGACCCGTTTGGACGGTAGAAACTCGTGTCAACGGGTGGGTATATAACTTTAGCTTCTCGATTATAGTATCGGCCTATTCTGCTCGCAACATATTGCGAAATAGCGACATAGCGGTCTACTCGTCCTGCAGTAGCCGTGTCCCACCTCGCTAGCTGGTTCATAGCCATGCGATATAGGCTACTTTGCCATCGGCCTACCTGTTCAACGCCAAAATAAGCATCGAATTGATCCCAAGCGTAGCGCATTGGGGTGAAGCAATAGCAGAGATGTCGAGCCCTACCAGTCGATATCGCCGCTTTCGCGGCACAATGGCTTGTGCTGATCACAATGTCGTAATCGTCAAGGTCAAGCTGCTCTATAGCGGCAGGAAAGATCGGTAAATAGTTTCGATAGCGGGTTCTACAGAATGGAAGATACTGCACAAATGTATGGCGAGGTCGATGAGACTCAATTTGAGCCGACACACTGCCGCTCGTGTGCATAAGCGTGAATAATTGGGAGTCAGGAACGAGCGTAAGGATGTGCTCGAGTGCGCTTTCGCCACCACGCATTCCTGTGAGCCAATCATGAACCACGGCCACGCGAAGAGAACCTAGATTTGCCGGCGGTATTTCCAGTTGACTGCTCAGTGTTCGGCTCCAACTTCTTGGTAGATCCGTTTAACTCGATTGATGGAGTGCTCCCAGGAAAAGTGCTCGACGCGGACACGGCCTTTTCGCTTAAGGTCGCGTATTACGTCGCTATCTTCTAGGGCCGTTACAATACCGTCTGCAATCGCTCTTACCTCATACGGATCTACGAGGATTGCCGCATCACCTAGAACTTCTGGTAGTGACGAAGCGTTGGATGCCACAACTGGTGTGTCACTAGCCAATGCTTCTAGTGGTGAGAGCCCGAAACCTTCGTAGAGAGACGGGATTACAAAGACGCTTGCTAGTCGATAAAGCACCGCCAAGTTCGCTTCGGTCTGGAAACCAAGAAACCGCACATGCTTGCGCAGTCCATACTGATGTACTGCGCGGCGAAGCTTGGAGTATTGAGAGACCTCACTGCCAGTTACTAGGAGTCCAACGTCGTCGAGTCCGCGTTTGTGAACAAGCGCGAAAGCATCGATGAGGCGCTCAATGTTTTTATGCGGCTTTATGTTGCCAGCATACATTACGAATCGGTTTGGTAATTGATACCGATCGCGCAAGCGCGCCATTTCAATTTCACTTGGTGCAATTTTAAAACGCTCGTCGATTGCGTTAGGGATAACAGTTACTTTCTCTTCTGGTATGTTGAAATATCGAACGATGTCTTTCTTGGAGAACTCAGACACGGTTAGTACTCGCCGCGCTTTGTGAGTTGCGGTCCACAAGTTTGCCCACGCGTATGTGTGCGCGATTCTATTTGGTAGATATTGCGGAAACTTTAGGTGGATACAGTCGTGGATAGTCACAATAGATCGACAGGGTGTCAGGAGTGGTAACACATAATGTGGGGTGTGGAAAAGTGTCGCGCCACTACGCCACAGGCTACTCGGTATCGCAATTTGTTCAGTTAGAGAATAATTTGAAGCGGATTGAACATGGCCAGTGAAATTTGCCCCAAGAGCGGCGACTCGTTCAAGGTCATTTTTTCTACAAAGAAGAACGTACTCGTTCTTCTTGTCCTTTCGTGCTAATTCACGAATAAGGTTTCGAACGTATGTTCCAATTCCGTAGTCGTGCAATTTCCTGATGTCAATCGCTATTCGCACGGTTAACTATAACGAAGGCGCCGACTACCGTTTGTCTGTGTGTTTATTCAGTTGGGGGTAGTTGATGGCGGAGTCGAAGCAACCAACGCAAAGGCGCGTGCCATCGTGGATGGTGTTTCGCGTAGAAGGCAAGATGACTTTTTCGGTAAAGATAGCGAGTCGCTAGTGGATCATTTGAACCGGATTGGCCACCGATATGAACTACCTCGGCATTCGGAGTAAACAAGATACGGTGGCCAACGGCACGCAGCGCAGCGCAGAAATCTACGTCCTCGGTATACAGGAAATAACGTTCATCGAGCCATCCGACGGTGTCACCGTCTGTGCGTCTGACAAGCATACAGGCGCCGCTTATCCAATCCGGATAGTGGGTAGTATGAGTTTTTCGCTTTAGCCAACGAGTGACGAATGGAAGTTGTTCAGTGATACCGAGAGTGACTAGTTTCCGCCATGCTTCATTCCGCGGGGAAATCATTCGCCCGAAGGATAATTCGACTTGGCCACGTAAATTGATAAGTCTCGGTCCAGCAGCGGCTACGTCCGAGTTGTCGTCAAGTGCAGACAAAAGGTTGTCGATGCTGTTCGGCGCAGGCACAGTGTCGCTGTTGAGTAACAGCACGAGCTCGCTTTGAGAGGAATGGATTGCCGCATTGTTTGCTGCTGAAAATCCGGCATTGAATCCCATTTGGATGATTCTGAGCGATGGCCACTTTGCGTGAATCAAATGTACTGTTCCGTCGCTTGACGCGTTGTCAACTACGACTATCTGATGAGCGACGCTTGGTGGTGAAGCATGCAAGGCTTTGAGGCAACGCACTAATGTGTCTCGTGTGTTGTAACTGACGATAACGATAGTAAGGCGGAAGTCGCTGTCTACCACCGTCATTATGAGGGGCACTTCTTTACGGCATTCATTAGCACGTCTAATGTGTTTTTGGCAGCGCGGGCCCAGGTGAGTTTCGCTAGAACTGGTTTTGCGTTAGTAAGTAGCGTGTGTCGAAGACTAGTGTCGGTAAGCAGATCGAGTAGACCGTTTGTTACAGAATCAACGTCGGTAGGTTGTACGTAAAGCACCGAGTCTTTATAGATCTCCCTTGCGACAGGGGTATCACCAACGAGAGCTGGTACGTCTGTAGACAGTGCTTCGAGAGGAGTCATGCCGAATCCTTCGTACTCAGATAGAAAAGCAAATACAGACGCATCACGGTAGAGCTGTGCTAATTCAGATTCTTCAACATACGAAAGGAATTGAATGCGTTCCGCGACTCCATGTGTTTCGGAAAGTTTGGTTAGATCTTGGCGTGGTTGGGTTCTGTTTGGTCCAACAATGACCAGATGTGTATGTGGTAGTCGTCTGGCGATATGCCCGAATGCGGAAATCAGCGTTGGGAGATTCCGTCGATTAAATACGGCTCCAACATAGAGAATAATTTGGTCATTGCTATCAGAAAATGACGGTGTAATAGTTGCTTTTGATGAGATCCCGTTATAGATGACACTGATATCACGTGGTTCAACGTTTAGATGATTGATCAGTTCTTTTTTGCAAAAGTCAGAGACAGTAATGATTGTTTGTGCTCGCGTTATTGATTGGCGGGCTAGCCAACGACGTCGAAAGCCCTCCCGCGAACCAAACCATTCAGGGTGGGAGAAAAAAGAGATATCGTGAAGGGTTACCACGCTCGGCACGGCGATTCGTAAAGGAAGCGAGTAGCTAGGTCCGAAAAAGACATCAAGATGATCAGAATTTGCTTGATTGGCCAGGGCGGTTTGTTCCCACCAGACACTGCCTGTTCCGGGCACCACTCGGTGCGTTACCCTGGCACCGACGTTGTTACGCAAAGACTCCGAGTTAAGCGGGGTTGGGGTGTAGACGACGAGTTCGCATTCTTTCGCTGAAGAAAGCAGTGTCCATTCCCGGCATAAGTTACCTAGATAGCGTCCGGTACCTGTTGGTTGTCCAAAAAGCTCTCGACCATCGACTCCAATTCTCATATTGCACGTTTCCGTTAACGTCTTGCTTCTCGAACGGCTATGGCTTTTTGATACGCTGCGCACAATGCTTGGGCAGAGGCTTTCCACGTAAAGAGTTGTGCCTGGTCGATACCACGTGTAATACATTGCATTGCTAATGTTTCGTCGGTCAGTATCTGAGTTATTGCTTCCGCTATATTTGATGGATCTGTTGGGTCCACGAGTAGGCCTGCCTCGCCCAATACTTCAGGTAGAGCACCTCGATTCGAGCTTACGACAGGCACCCCTATCGTCATCGCCTCTAAGATGGGAAGGCCAAAACCCTCATCGAGCGACGGCATGACCAAAAGTAGAGCATCCGTGTAGAGTGACTTTAGAGTCGCACGATCGACATATCCAGGACAGCGTACACGACCGGCCAATGGCGAGCGCTCAAGCCGTGGTCCCCACTGTGCTTCGTCTGGCTTTGTACCGACCATTACTAAATCAGGGGTGTCTTGCCGACGAGACAGCAGTAGTTCGTACGCGTCAAGAAGACCGCTAATATTCTTTCGTGGGGCTAATGTTCCAACAAACAGTAGATGACCATTGCTTGGCAAACCACTTCGCGGCGACCAGTCAGGCGCACCGTTCGAACAGACTGAAATCATATTGGCTGAAATTCTGAGTCGACGCTCGACTTCAAGGGCAGTGTGATGAGATGGGACGACGACTTGATCTGCCGTTCGGGCATGCTGCTTGACCAGTGAAGGGTAATCTCGGCGTATTTCATCGCTAGATCGGTCACCGTGATCCAAAAAGTCAAGATCGTGAACTGTAATAACTGTTGCAGCAGAGCGCGCCGGAAGTAATAGCGGATGGGGAGAGTGCACGACGTCGTAACCTCGCCCTGTCAATAATTCCACCGGAGGCCAATTGAGGCGGTGCCAGGCAAGGTTTAATAGGGTGACTGGAATCCTTCGGTCGACCGTTTGGATGTTTTTAGGCAATCCGTGGCTATATTGAAGTCGGTCCTTCCAGGAAGCGCTAAATGCTGTTATTTCAAGTAGTTCTGGGTTTTGTTCTCCGATCGGGCTGGCTGCCGAGAGCGCGGTGACTAACTGGTGGACGAATTCACCAACTCCTGTTCGGTCACGGAGGGCCGGCCGATAGTCAATCAATACACGCACGTTCG
>CAUZRA010000083.1:0-6241 GCA_963582035.1 Vicinamibacteria bacterium
GGACCTCGTTGGGGTTGTGCACAAAGTTGATATTCTCAAATCAGTGGCAAATGATCAGTTTGACACGACTCTTACGGCCTTAATGAGACCGATTCATTTTGTAGTTGGTACGACGTCGCTGGATCGTTTGTTGTTGGTTTTCCTTGAACGTCGCCAACACGCGGTAGCGGTCATTGATGAATTTGGGAGTTTCGCTGGCCTTGTCACGTTGGAAGATGTGCTTGAAGAATTGCTCGGACGAGAGATCGTCGACGAATTTGATCAAGTGACTGACCAGCGGGCATTCGCCAAACGCCGCCGTGCTGAGACCTTGCGTGGTCGAAATTTATCGTCCGGGATGAGTGACTGACTAAATGTGGAGCGACAGCCGCTCGGGTCAGCTGTCGCTCCAAGGTGGACGTTATCTAAAAAATGTTTCTGTTGCTACTGTGCAGACCTATTGAGTAATAGTTTTTGCACGCGCCAGTTGTTCATATCCGCAACATAGAGCGTGTCTTCGGACCGACAAGATAGCCCATGGGCCCAATTAAACTGACCTAATTGCCGCCCGGATTCGCCAAGCCATCCAAGAATGTTTCCGTCAAGTGTCATCTTGTAAATTCGACCGGGTTCTACGTCTGACGCAAACAGATACTGCGTATCGCCACCTGAAATACAGATCGTCCATGGCGCGGTTTCGTCAGGAGGATTTGGGTTTTTGTTTCCGAGTACAGGTTGACGGGTCTTATCGTACGGTGCGTTAAGGTAGATTATTTTATCGAGGCGTCCATCTGAATCAAACTTCTGGATACGACGGTTTTCTCTATCAGCAACATAGACAAATCCTTCGCGGTCGACTCCCATGTTGTGTGGCAGCCGAAACTGTCCTGGATCTGTGCCATGGGTTCCCCAGGTCTTAATCCAATTGCCGTGTTTGTCAAACTTGGCGACCCGTGAATTGACGTAGCCATCGCTAACGTAAATATTGTCGTCTTGATCCCAGCCAACGTCAGTTGGTCCATCGAAAAGGCTATCTACATGCACTTTATCTTTCGGTAAAACGTGATGGGGTGGTTCATATCCCTCAGGTCGACGACCGAGGTTCAATGTGACATAGCCTGCCGGATTAATTTTGGTGACCGCGTTGGTGCCTTTGTCGACAATCCACAGATTATCGTACTTGTCGTAACGCGCTGAATGGGAGTACCCGAACCCGTAGATACCTTGTCCTATCTCTCTAACGAAATGTCCGCGATCGTCAAACTCGAGTAATTGTGTTGTTGCATTCCCGAAAAGAGGACCCGTTGTAGCGGAGCCAGGATGATTGAGCACGAGAAGATGCCCCTTAGAATTTTCGGCCACGGCTAATGTTTCACCTAGATTCATTTCCGGTGAGTACTTTAAGTAGTTCGGTACCGAAACGAACGGAATCTCCGGTGCGTCACTGTTGTCGATTTGCTGTGCTATGGCTGGTACAAATGCGAGGCTGATAATGATAATGACGGCTATGGTGATACGTTGCACAAGGTCCTCCTTACAATTTGTTTTACAAGAAGCGTATCAAGCTATGGGGAGACATGTACTTCGGCGAGCGATATTCCTCGTTCACCAGCGACCGCATATAGCAGATAGACGCGACCGTCTTCCTCATAAATTGCTGGATCGCGAATTTGGTTTACTGGCACATTAATCGCACCTCCTCGCGATGGCTCGACAGGTAAGTCGCTGCCTTCCCAGGGGAACTCCGCGCGCAATACTTCTACGGGGGCACTGCGCATCCACGTCTTCCATTCACTGCCGAGGTCAATGTGGGAGACGTATATTCGTTCTGGAGCGTCATTTCTTTCCGTCCAGAACACAAACAATTGATTCCCTCGCTTCAGTAGAGCGGAGTGTCTCATGTCAGGATTGAAGAGATTGGGGCCTTCTTCGAAGTCGGTCAACCCGGTACGGGACCGGTACATCACTCCCGGCATTGCAAGCGCGTAGGTGAAATTGTCGTGCTGGAAGACTCTGAAATATGACCGACCAAGAATTTCAGGATGTCCGTCGAAATGTATGCCGTCGCTTGAAGTCGCGACTCGAGTCACTTGTGGGCCGATGTCTCGTCCATGAACGTACATGATGATTTGGCGTGTCTCGTTCGAGACATGTACGTCTGGTGATGCGACATGTGGATAGGCACCTGGACCGTTGCCGTCTTCGGACTCGTCTAGGCACGGGGGGCAACTCGTCGGGAAATGTGATTGCTCGATTTGCAGCGTTCCCGGTTCATACGTCGTCCAGGGACCGGTCAGTTCGTCCGCATAAGCCAAGCGGATATAAAGTCCTCGATGGTCGGAGAAATACAGGTAGTACCGTCCCAATGGGTTTTCGATCCAATCCGGCACGCGAATTAGAGAGGGCCCAGCAATATTGCTTCCCATTCGTCCGTCCATTTCAGGGTGGATGATGGGACTATCCACTAATCGTTCAACGCGAATCGTTTGGGAGAAGCCGTGGTTGATCGATGCAGCGAGCAGGAGAACGACAGTAAACACAACCGAGCGAATTCTTAATGACTGCATGGGTGAGACCCTCGTGTCAATGAGTTAAGAGTGTGACGAGGATGTCAGGGCGATTTTTGGTGCCGGAGGTGGGACTCGAACCCACACTAGGGGTGAACCTAACTGGATTTTGAATCCAGCGCGTCTGCCAATTTCGCCACTCCGGCTTTCGGACCTACTCTTCTTAGTTGCGCACGGTTCCATCATGTCGCCATAGATAGAGAGACCGTGTGTTGCCCCGTTCGTCTTCGTACCGGTCGAGTACATCTGGCTCCCAGTTGCCCATGCTAAATGCATGCGAAACGATCCGTGAACCTGGAGCGAGTTGACTAGTGAGCAGCGGTCTCAGCTTTAGGTTAGATGACGATAGAAGGTACAGCGTGACAACCGTAGCCTCGCTCACGTCCACGGTCATTGCATCTTGTTGAATAAATTTTACTAAATGCTGCACACCAGCTCGTTCGGCATTCGCATTGGCTTCAGCAATTCGCTGGGGATCGATGTCAACGCCTACGCCACGCGCTCCGAATCGTTGCGCGGCGGTAATTACAATCCGCCCGTCACCGGAGCCGATGTCGTAGACAACGTCATCTCTTGTCACCTCGGCGAGCGTAAGCATGCGCTGAACGACATCGTATGGTGAGGGGACAAACGGCGCGAGGCTGGGATTATCTTGTGACAAAAGAGGCTCAAAGCCATTTGTCGTTATCGGTAGAGCAAAGATGAGCAGTCCTAAACACAGTCCGAGCGCGTTACGTCTGGTCCGGCACGGCATTTTGTTCTCCTTTTAGTTTGCCCAGTATCTCTGGCACGGCGATACTCTACAGCATCACCATTTCCTAGTTATCGATTGAAATCGTTTTATCGCATGTTTTCGATAGATCGATTAGGTCGAACAACAAAATAATTGGTCCCCGGTTGGTTAATTTAATGTTTTTAGTGCTGAAATGTGAAAAACGATGCAAACAACTAATAATCAGTAGTTTCTGGATTGCTCGTTTATGGGACTCTAGGGTATTATTAGCGGGTTACGACCTTCCCTGGCACTCCCAACGTCGCCGTCCAACTTTAATCTGGGGGCAATATTGAAATTTGATATCGGAGACAAGGTCATCTACCCAAATCATGGGCTTGGTGTAATTGAACGGATTGAAGACAGAACCATACTCGGTACAACAATTGGGTTTTATTCACTCCGCATGGCTACCAGTGACACCACAGTATTGGTTCCAGTTGATAACGTGGGTGACGTCGGATTACGCCGAGCAATTGGTGACCACGAGGTCAAAAAGTTATTCACATTGCTAGGAAATGGGAAGATTGAAAACCATCTGAATTGGAAAGGCCGGTTTAAGGATAACTCCGATAAGATGCGGACTGGCTCAATTTATGATGTTGTGGACGTCTTGAAGAGCCTAAACCATCTTAGCCAGTCAAAGAACCTTTCTTTTCGCGAGAAACGAATGCTCGACCGTTCGAGGTTCCTTGTTGTATCTGAGATGGCTGAGGTGATGAAAGAGTCAGATGAAGCTGTTGAGGAACGCGTCGAGAAAGCCCTGGAACGTTGTTTAGTCAATCGAATCCGTCTACTTGAAAAGGCCAAGATGGCCAAGAAGAAAACCGCAAAGGCCAAAACGGCGGCGTCGAAGAAAGTCTCTTCTCGTGCGGCTGCTAGTAGAACCGCTGCTGCTTCATAGTCAGCACCATTAATCCTTGGACTCGTGGCGGAGCTGTGTTCCGCAATTTAATTTCAATTGTTCGTTCTTTGGTCGCATATGTCAGCGTTTCCCTTTGGGTGCTGCTGCTGGCTCCTGTAGGGATGCTTTTGGCCTTGATTTTTCGTTCGCCCGCTGTGCTGTACATGCTAGGGCGTGGCGGTGTCAGGCTAGGCCTGGCTGCAGCTGGTATCAGGGTTCAGATTGATGGCTACGAATCTGTGCAGAGTTTACGAGGCGCAGTCTACTGCGCTAATCACAGTAGTAACCTCGAGCCACCTATCATCTACATGGCGTTAGCTGCTATCCATCCCAGGCTTAAGATCTTGTACAAGTCCGAATTGCGAGCTGCAATCCCTGTGCTTCGTAATGCATTTGACATGGCAGGATTCGTGCCAATTAAGCGTCGTAATGTTGAGCAGAGTTCTAAGGCTATTGAACAGGCGGCTATGGCTTTGACCAATGGTGATTCGTTCATGATCTTTCCGGAGGGAACTCGTAGTCGTACGGGTGAACTACTTCCGTTCAAAAAAGGTGGGTTCCTAATGGCTATTAAGGGACAAGCCGCGATCGTTCCTGTCGCTATAAGTGGAGCGCGAGCAGCGATGGAGAAGGGGAGCCTGCTGATCAAACCCGTGACTGTTACTGTAAAGATTGGTGAGCCAATAGAGACCGATGGACTTGAAGTTACCGAACGGAATACTTTGATACGGAAAACACGGTCGGCGCTGGAGTTATTGTTGGGAAACGCTACTGACCGCCCACAAAAAACGACAGCATCCACGGTGATAGCGGAGAACCATCGCTTGCAGTGATACCGTCTGTTAATTCGACAGAAACGTTCCTATATCGTTCAAGTTCTTCATTAAATCTAATCTCGAGTACACGATTTCTTCTTCGGTACGATAATTCAAATGTGATTCCGGTGTCAGTGCTTGATTCTGGTGTTGCAATGCCTGCGTAACGAACTTTGACATGCTCATTAAAGGAGACTTCGTCCATATCTCGTGAGAATTGGATGCGGACGGTGCTGTCCTCAGGGACATCAATATCGTCGGCGAGTGGTGCACTGAATATCACTTCAGGAGATGGTAGGCTCGGTGTATCTGAAGTCGTTGCTGAAGCGGCGCGGTTGGTTAGAGCTCTTGACAACGTGAGCGATCCAGCTTCAATCAAGATCATTCCGTCTTCGATAAGAACGTTACCAGTAACTTCAAGCCATTTACCGGTGTCTACGCGAGCCATGGTGTCAAGTTCGAAGCCGTCTCCCTTCGGCTCTTTTCCTACCACCCATACCGACGCATCGACCGAATGTAAAACAAAATCCCAGCGACTGGTTTCTGGTGCTTCAGGCATATCACCATACAGGTTGCGCCCACGAAAACGGCCCGTAACGGTTACACCTTTATCCATATAACGATGAGGTTCTAGGACAATATTACGAAGGGTTGTGACGTCAGGATCAAGAGCAGGTCTGGTTGAACTGGCGACGATAAGCGGAAGCTCGCCTACCCCTGGCCATCTTTTGTGAAGCAATTGTTGTGAAATTTGCGTAATGGGAAGGCCAGACAATCTGGGGTCTTCTTCGTCTAGGCGTCCTACGTCATAAAAAGTCCCGATAATTTCGAGGCGCTCCCGTGCACCAGTTCGTAATGGCGGAATGTCAAGTGCGAGAATGCGCCTGGTATCGTCTTCACTTACGAGCCACGTCAGTACACCTTCGGCTATTACGTCGGTGATAACTACGACTTCTTCACGGTGAAAGAAAACGCGATGTTGTTGTAATATTTCGATACTAGCTGACCGGCGAATTGTTTGAGACGAAACGAATGTACCGGAGAGGCACGCCGTCACTACGAACACTAGCCATGCCTTCTGGCCCAGTATCATTTGAATAATTCTGCTCCTTGTAACGCATCTTAGCATGCAGGTGTTTGGGTTTGTTAAGGCTTGACCCATACAATACAGCGCCGTAGAATCGCAAACCCACCTCTACATTAA
>CAUZRA010000084.1:0-6225 GCA_963582035.1 Vicinamibacteria bacterium
GAGGTCGCCTACGTTATCCGCATTAATCTGGTCGAGTGGTGAATACTTGGTTGCGCCGTTATCGGCCGCAAACGCATGCCATTCACCATCTCCAGCCCCTTGCTGGGCAAAGACAGGTGTCACGCCAATACCGAACGCAACCACAACGAAACCCCATCGAACTACACCTAAACAACTGTCTAGTAACCGGTGGAACATGAGTCTTCCTCCGTCTTTCTATCGAGATAATCGCTTGTTACACAGCCATTATAGTGTGCGATTCACACTAACAATGCGCTTCACAATAGCACTGTAATTTAGCAGGATCCGTTCATCGGCATACACCTGACCACGCACAAAGGTCAGCGACCTGGTCCGCCTGACGACTTCACCCGAAGCCTCAATCACATCACCCGGCCGTCCTGGGGCAACAAACTCGCTATTACAGGAGACCGTTACGCATTTCTCACCCGGTTGATCCCATGTGGCAGTAAGACACAACGCAAAGTCGGCAAATGTCATCAACATCCCGCCATGAACCGTCCCAGCGGTGTTGCGATGACGGCCATCGGCAAGAAACGCAAACGTAATCTTTCCATCAACCACCTTGTGACCCAATGGTCCGACATGATCTTCAAAAGGATCGTCGTACTCATAGACCTGATAGCCAGGCGGAAGCGACTCGGACTCAGTCATGGCACCATCTCCAAAATGTCAGCCGGAGCTGAAAGCACGTGACGGGGTGACTCCTTTTCGAGTACCTCACGGGCAAAGGCCCCCCACAGTACAGCCGCGGTATCTACACCAGCTCCACGCCCAGCAACTACGTCATGCGGGGAGTCACCAATAAATACCGTGCTGGTCAGACCGGCCGAGAGTCGACCAAGAGCCGCCAGAACTGGCGCTGGATCCGGTTTGTGTTTTTCAACGTCATCCATACCAATCACAATGTCAAAATATTGATTCAATTCACACCGCTTTAGTCCACGACGTGCTAGCACGTGTGTTTTGCTCGTAACAATGGCAAGTTGCACGCCGGCTTGCGATAAGTTGTGGACCACCTCATTCATCCCAGCATAGGCCGAAATCACTCGGTCATGGTGTATGGCCGTATAACTTTTATAGGTTTCGACCAACTCATTCAATTGATCGTCGGATTCAGAAAATTTTGCTAGCTGAGGCCGAAGTGGCGTGCCAAATCCCTCGCGCCACCTCCGTTCCTGGTCAGAGGATGGCTCTAGTCCAAATGTTGTCCGAAGGGCATGACGAAACGCTTCCATGATGAGTCCCGTTGAATCGATCAGCGTGCCATCAAGATCGAACAAGTAAGTAGCGTATTGGGAGCAATGCACGAAGCGCGATTATAGCAACGCCACTGATCGACTAGCTGCAGCTGAAATTACCGTGATATTTTCAGTATCTCACTGAACAAATAACCCGATCGTGTAAAAGGTAAACAGCAATAAGAGCCCGATACCAGTAGCCCGTCGAATCACATCATGCCTGATTACAACTCCGAGAAGCACCGCAATAAAAAGTCCGAGCCACGGAAATGCATATTGCTGACTCACTGGTTTAAGCACCAACGGAGTAATGGCTCCCGATACCCCCACAATCAAAAACAGGTTCAGCACATTTGCGCCAATGATATTGCCCAAAGACAGGTCTGGTATTCCTCGTCGCGCAGCCTTGATACCAGTAACCAGTTCTGGGAGTGACGTCCCAAAGGCGACCAGAGAAAGACCGATAATCGTGGTTGAAACACCGAGCGCAGCAGCAATGTTCTGACCAGAATCAACGAGCAAATAACTACCGAATGTGACGAAGACGGCACCAAGCAGAAACCGACCTACTACCTTGGGGGTCTTCGGATTGTTATCGACAGTCCTACCACTCATGTCGGCACGACTGCGAATCACACCAACAAGATCCCAAGCCAAGTACAAGAACGCCAAAACGAGCAAGACCACTGCATACGTTTTACTCATTGTTAAATCCCACGAAAACAACACAATGACTACCGCGGCCAACACCATCCACGCCGAGCGTTTTAATACGTTTGACCGAACAAATTCGATCGGCATGATGATGGCAACCACGCCAGCGATCAAACCGATATTTGTGATTGAGGAACCAACAGCGTTACCCAAGGCCATACCCGTATCGCCCCGCAAGCTGGCTTGCACCGATGTCAAGAGCTCAGGCATGGTTGTCGCGATACTGACAATCGTGCCACCAATAACAATTCTGGGAATACGTAACGCACGGCTGAGTTGACTGCTGGCATCAACAAACAGATCGCCGCCGCGACCCATCAGGACCAGGCCGACTAAAAAGATGAGGGACTCTATAGTCACAAGTTACCCGAAGGTGGAACTCGTAACTGTACAGCAACAAGTTGACAACCTAGCAACAACACCGGCATAGTCTCCGTGCAGCGTCGAGGCACAAACACTATTAAAACGCTGCTGTCTTTCAAGGTTGGCCGCCAATCCCAGTGTGCGGCTGGAGACTCTTTGCTATGACAGCAGCTTATCGAAAACGACTCTTAGACCGACTCAAACAAGAACGCCGTAAAGGCCTTGAAGCGTGGCACCGGCTGTGTCAGGACACGAAGCCGTTCAACGTGACTGCTTCAGCCCTACCAACCGGTCATGCCATCCGATCAACTCATCCATTTCGTGCAACCAATAACGGTCGCCTGCAGCGTGACTAGCGTGCGCAACCGGGGAGATGCCTTCTAGTTAAAGTCCAAACCAGAGGACAGCGGCTCCACTTGCCGCAACGACAAGGCCCGCAGCTACATCACCGTGAGGCCCAAATCCATAACTCGTGATGAAGCCAACACCGCGATAAGCCGCTGCAACCGTGGCCATCATCACCGCAATCGTGAGTAGGCCAAATACGCCGATGACGGCGGCCACGCCTAGCCAATCACCCTGCATACCAGGAACAACCATCAATGGAATCAATGGCTCACATGGACCAAGCACAAATATGATGAACAAGGCCCACGGCGTGACACCGTGAAGAGCGCGTTGTTGTGATGGTGCTGGCGAACGAAACCGTCGCCAGATCGCCCGCGCGGCATATGCAAACCCAAATCCAAGCAGGAGTGACGCGTAAAGTTCTCCACGTATACTTTCAAGCCACAACATTGACTCCGTTGTGATTCCAAGACCGATCCCAACCATACCTATGACAACAGACGACGCCACATGACCGACCCCACACAACAACGTCACAAATAAGGTACGCGTCAGCGACCACTCACGCGCACGTGCCAGCGCAACAAATGGCAACGTATGATCCACGCCAAGAAACGTGTGAATAATTGCGAGTGACGCGGTCGTGCCCAGAAACAAAGTAGTCGACGGAAGCATCGGTGTGCGAAACTAATATGACGCTTTCGACATATCTGAACGCGCATTATGACGACTTTAGACAAGAAGGTCACCCAGCTCAGGGATTTACTGGCGAGTTTTAATAATGTCGTAGTCTGTTTCTCGGGTGGTGTCGACTCGACCTATCTTCTGTCAGAGGCCGTGCAGGTACTCGGACAGCGCGCCATTGCCTTGACAGCCATTTCGCCAAGCCTTGCCCCTGAAGAAGGTGACGCAGTACAAACGCTCGCCGCCACGATTGGGGCTCGCCTTGTCCTCGTCGACACCTATGAACTTGATGACCCTCGGTATGCGGACAATCCTGTCAACCGTTGCTACTTCTGTAAAACTGAGGTGTACAGTCGAGCCGTTGAAAAAGCGGCGCAACTCGGCATCAGACAAGTCATCGACGGGTTCAACCTCGATGACCGCGGTGATTACCGACCAGGACGCCATGCCGCGAAGGAGCAGGGTGTCCGGTCTCCTCTTGATGAAATAGGATTCACCAAGGCTGATATTCGAGAAGCTGCACGACAGCGTTCCCTACCGGTCTGGAACAAGCCAGCCCTCGCGTGCTTATCGAGTCGATTCCCCTATGGCACGACTATTACACCCGCTCGACTGACACAGGTCGCCACCTGCGAACGCGCACTACGGAACTTTGGCTTTACCGTGTGTCGCGTCCGGTATTTCGGGACACGCGCACGTATCGAGGTTGCACCCGAAGAGATTTCACGTTTACGTGATGAAACAGTCTTTGAAGCCGTCTGCGCGAACTTTCTCACGGCCGGATTCGAAGAAGTCGAAATCGATCCAAACGGTTACCGGCAGGGCTCACTCAACGGCGAAACATTTGCCCAACTGGGACAACCCGCATCCGGTTAGGATTAATCGCCAAATCGTACGACGTAATCAATAGATCCTCAGCCTGAATCTCACTGCTCACCTTAGCGTTATATGTCGGAGGAGACGGTTCATTTGCCTCTAATCGATCACGAAATGCCACCGCATCTCTGGTCACAATCGCAATCGCAAGATTCTCAGACTGCAAATAACGCCGGATCGCGTCATTAACATCCGTCACCGTCAATGACGGCAAACGCCTTTGAATCTCATCAATGAAATACGCCGTGCCATACACGGTCGAGTCCATGTGATACCCGAGCCGCCGGCTCGTTGTCTGAACGTACAGTTTTGAATAATTGAGAAGAAATTCTCGAGAGGCGTCAAATTCAGTCTCGGACAACCCTTCATTCACCAGTACTTCCAATTCTAGTATCGCCTGCCGAAGCGCAAAGTGCGCGTTATGGTGTGGTACTGGACGTATCCAAATACTGAAAAACTGCTGACGCCTTGGAATATTGGTCACCGGTAAACGCGATCCACCATCTTGTATAAAGTTTTCAATATACGAGTAATCTCCGTAATTCAGGCCGCGCTGCCCGCGCATTTTGTTCATCAATAGTCCGTTGAACGTGCGATGCTCACCAAAATACGAATTCGCGACCATTAAGGCATAAAAGTCATCGTCCGCCCGACTCACGTCAATTGGAAACCCAATCGATATAGCTGTCGCGATCGCGTCTTTATCGACTAACAACACCTCGCGCCCATCAAGCGTAGACGCAGTCGGCAGCGCCATTGGGGTAGCGTCCCCTTTCGGTAGTTGCGACACAATCTCGCGCTCGACTCGCTCAACAAAACCATCTGGATAGCCACCTGCCACACCGACGATGACATTCCCCTTCGTGTAATGCGCCGCGTGGAACGCTCGTACGTCATCAAGTTCGATCGCTGCCAACCCGTCTTCAGTACCGTTCACTGGCACACCATACGGATGCTCAGCATATAAAAGCGCATTCAATGTTTCTTTACCGAGTTCCTCGTCATCATTTCCTCGAAGTGTCGAGACCACACTATTCGTCAGAAATTCTCGATTCCGCGCAAAATCGGCTTCATCGAAACCAGGAGTCACGATTAAGTCACGCAGAATCGTGACGAAGGGATCCAAATGGTCACGATGTACTTCACCAACCAGAACCGTCATCTCTTTATCAAACTGGGCACTGATCGACGCAGACCAGGGATACAGTCTTTCGATCAGCTCTTCGTAGCTCATTGATGCGGTGCCACCACGTCCCATCATCAGAGCCGTGAGTGCGTTCAGCCCTTTCTGAGCCTCTGGTTCGTGAATTGAACCAACGCGAAAGCCGATTCGCAGGGTCACCAGCGGCGAATTCGACATAGGTAAAGCTACGGTCGGTGATGTTTCGACTCGCTCAGAACCAGTGCTGCACCCAAGGCTGCTCGCAACGACCACCCACACTCCCAGAAGGAAACACCGAAATGTCATTGTCCCTCCTCGGCCGTCAGCACGACCACAGTCCGATTCGTGTCAGAAAAATAGGTATTCGCCACCATCATAATGTCGTCTGGCGACACTGTTTCGTAAAGGCCATAGACCCGATTCACCGTCTGTGGGTCTTCCGTTAACTGCAAGTAATGACTTAATGTCCGGGCGATTTGTCCAGGACTGTTCAGTCCCATAGCAAAGCCGTATCGCATGTGCGATTTTGTCGAATCGAGAATAGCAGTGTCGACCGGCTCGGTCTTCAAACGCTCTATTTCTTCATAAATCGCATTACGGACATCATGAATCCGTGTCGCGTCGGTCACCCTCGCAATAATCGAAAATAACGGCGCGTCGCGACTATCCAACGCACCTCCTTGAATAACATCCACTACTTGCTCTTCAAGATAAAGCTGCCGAAACAGTGGAGAAGTTTCGGAAAACAAGAACTGCGAGAACACATCGAGCGCTGGCATATCAATGGCGGCATCTGAAAACGCCGGCACATGATAT
>CAUZRA010000085.1:0-6214 GCA_963582035.1 Vicinamibacteria bacterium
GGTGTGAGGACCATGTCCCACCTCCGGCAGCACTTCAACCGTAAGCGGACCGTCTACCCAGTGCCACATATCATTGAGGGTTTGCGGCTTAAACGGTCCACTCTCTTCGCCATATATAAGGAGCATCGGCGCTTGAACATGTGGAAACTCGCCAACGCGAAAACCAAATCCTTGTGTCTCCAGCGAAAATGGGGGGCGTGGCCAGTTTGCCTTATAGAAGTTCACAATCGATTCAGCATGAAGACGCTCATAGGCAGACTTTCGCAAAACAGCCAGTTCTTGAGAATCTCCTGGATTCGCCGGCAGGCTACGCATGCGCGCGCCAAACTCAGCACCGGCGTTCGGATTCTCTTGCATTCCACGTTGAAAGGTACTCGCCTGCTGCTGGTCTTCGTTATCAACCAATTCACGGATGAGACCCGCTGGATGAACCGTCCCTACAGAAATCAGATGTGAAGTCCGCGCAGGATAAGTCATCGCAAAGTGCCACGCATAAAATCCACCGCTGTCTTGCCCAATGAGAATCGCTCGATCCTCACCGAAGTGCGTAATGATGGCGTCAATGTCGCTCGAAATCTTAGCCATCGTGTAGTGTTCTACACCCTCGGGTTTATCGCTTTTGTCAGTCCCTCGAGTCGACATCGCAACGACGCGATAGCCTTCTGACAACGCGACCATCTGATGACGCCAGTCAAACCATGGCCCGGTGATGCTGTGCACAAAGATGACAAGCGGCCCCTCGCCGGCAGTGTGATAGACAACTCGGACTCCGTTTGAATCAACAACACCCTCTTCCACTGTGACCGACGCCCCTCGCCAATCTCGAATCGTCACACTCGCCATAACCGGCTGAACTGCTAGGTAGAAAATGGCGAGAACAAAAAAAGTACTCGTTCGCTGTTTCACAATAGAGACCTCGTACGGATAGCTTCCTGATGCTCTCTTCTATGCAAGAAGCTCTGGAATCACTCGCGCTGGTTCGACACCAGTTAAACGGGCATCTAACCCACGATGGTTGTGCGTAAACCGCTCATGGTTAATGCCAAATAAATGAAGAACCGTTGCCTGGAAATCACGAATATGGACTGGATCTTTCACGATAGACGAAAAGTTCTAGCACCGTTATAAGGGCGTGTCCTCCAACTGTCAATGATCTGACTAAAACGTCGCCGCACCAATGTCGGGAGGGTGATCTCTCGCCCACTAATTGGAAGTCGGTCCCAGTCGCGAAGCGGAAAGTCAAATACCCTAAAGATAAAGTAACCACCAACACCAAACCGCCTGAATACGGTACGATAGCGGGCTGAGTAAACACACATTTCTGTAATCATTGAGGTACAGACCGCTATGTCATCCGCAACAATCATTTGGACAAGTATTGATGAGGCGCCCGCCCTCGCGAGTCATGCCCTGCTACCGATCGTCCAGGCTTTTGCTCGAGGTACCGGTATCACCTTCGAAACCCGGGACATTTCCCTCGCAGGACGTATCATTGCGGCATTTCCAGAACGGCTTAGCCCGGAACAACGAATTGACGATGAATTAACACGCCTTGGTGAATTGGTGAAAACATCCGATGCCAACATCATTAAATTACCAAATATTAGTGCGTCAATACCTCAACTTCAGGCGGCTATCAAGGAGTTACAGGGGCAGGGATACGACATCCCTGATTGTCCGGAAGAACCGTCTAGCGAAGAGCAACAAAACATCCATGACCGTTTTTCAAAAGTACTCGGATCGGCTGTAAACCCGGTCCTTCGTGAAGGTAACTCTGACCGACGCGCCGCGACATCCGTAAAATCATTCGCGCAAAAATACCCTCACAGAATGATGAAGGACTGGCCAACGTCCGGTTCAAACACCCGAGTCGCACATATGCAGGCCAATGATTTTTTTGACAGTGAGCGGTCTCTCGTTCTCAAAGGTTCATGTGACGCTCGGATCGAATTTATTGGCGAAGACCGATCGATCACCGTGCTCAAAGACAGTATCCCTCTACAGGATGGCGAAGTCATAGACACTGCAGTCATGAACGTCAAGATGCTTCGCGAGTTCTACGAAAACGTCATGGCCGAAGCAAAACGTGATGGTGCTCTGCTTTCGCTTCATCTCAAAGCCACGATGATGAAAGTGTCAGACCCGGTGATGTTCGGACACTGCGTCAGTGTTTACTACAAAGATGCATTCGACAAACATGCCAAAGTACTGAGGGAAGCAGGAGCCAATGTCAACAATGGCCTGCAGGGCGTCTTGGATAAACTCCAAACCCTACCACCAGACACACAGATCGCAATCAAGGCTGACCTCGAATCTACCTATTCGACACGTCCCGCCTTAGCAATGGTTGACTCACGTAACGGGATTACCAACCTACATATCCCAAACAACGTAATTATTGACGCCTCCATGCCGAATGTAGTTCGCGATGGAGGCAAGATGTGGAACAACTCAGATGAATTGCAAGACACCGTGGCAATGATTCCGGACCGCAGTTACGCGACCATTTACCAAGCGATTCTGGAAGACTGCCAAGCGCACGGCCAGTTCAATCCATCGACGATGGGCAGCGTCTCAAATATTGGACTCATGGCACAGAAAGCGGAAGAGTACGGGTCTCACGACAAAACATTCATGCCTGCGGGTAACGGCGTTATTCGTGTTGTCAATTCAGACGGTCGCACACTGCTCGAACAGCAAGTCAGCGCGGGAGATATTTTCCGTATGTGCCAAACGAAAGACGAACCGATCCGAGATTGGGTCAAATTAGCGGTTGCCCGCGCACGTGCATCCAAAACACCGGCGGTGTTTTGGCTTAATCCAGAGCGCACCCATGACGCATCAATTATTGCTAAGGTCGAGGCGTACCTCCCCGATCACGACACCACGGACCTAGATATTCGTATCCTAAAACCGGTTGATGCGATGCGATTTTCGCTGGAGCGAATCCGCCGTGGAGAACACACCATCTCCGTCACCGGGAATGTACTGAGAGACTACCTCACTGATTTATTTCCAATTCTTGAACTCGGCACGAGCGCTCGGATGCTCTCTATTGTGCCACTCTTAAATGGCGGTGGGTTGTTTGAAACAGGCGCAGGAGGTTCGGCTCCCAAACACGTTGAACAAATGGTCAAAGAAGGTCATCTCAGATGGGACTCACTCGGTGAATACTGTGCGCTCGTTCCATCTCTCGAAATGATTGCGCAAAAAAGTAAAAACCAGAAAGCAGCGGTATTAGCGAACACCCTTGATACAGCGATCGGCGCTTATCTCGAGAACGCTCGGTATCCGTCTCGCAAGGTGAACGAAATTGATAACCGAGGCAGTACATACTATCTTGCCCTTTACTGGGCCCAAGCGCTTGCTGCACAAACCGGAGACTCAGCACTAAGTGAGCGTTTTCAGGGCATTGCGCAACAGCTCAGTGCGCACGAATCAACAATCACCAGTGAGTTACTAGCGGCGCAAGGACAACCTATAGACCTCGGCGGTTATTTTCGACCCAACCAGGAAGCCGCATCGAAGGCAATGCGTCCCAGTCACACGTTCAACACAATCATCGACGACATGTAACATGTGACTCGTTCGTTCAGCACTGACAGTCGAGGGCGAACACCCAAACCAGGCCATCCTGCGGTCCCGAAAGTCTCGAGGTCACATGTGTAGTGTCGGTATGTAGAGGCTGCGCCCCCATTTGCACCGCGACATATTGCACACCGTCAACGCTATATGACGTCGGGACGCCAAAACGGTCCGTATTAGTGGGCAGGTGCCACAACGGTTGTCCTGTTACCGCATCAAACGCTTCAAAAGCAGCTTTTCCTGCACCACCCAAAAACAAAACGTTGCCACCGGTCGCAAGTATTGAGCCACCGTTCCCGCTAGGAAAATTTCTGGTCCATGCCCGTTCACCGCTATCAACATCCCATGCTTGCAACTCCCCAATGTGGTCTGCGCCGTCTCGTGTATACGTAATGAAGTCAGCCCCGGCGTAACCACGACCCGGTGCGTACACCACGTCTCGCCCCTCCATAGAAGAACAGAGGTTGTTATTTGCCGGAATGTACAGCAATCTCGTGACCGGGCTGAAGGCCTCAGGTTGCCAGTTTGTGCCACCACCGACCGACGGACAAAACTCAACCTGACGACCCGTTTGAGGAATGTGCTGGGCGTTATATCGGGGACGGCCGGTCTGCAGATCTAACCCTTCAAAAACATTGTTGTGAACGAATGGCTTGCCCTCAATAAAAGTCAGTTGGTCTTCAGAGCGACTCAGAAACCAAAGATACCCATTGCGCCCTGCATGAATGAGCGCCGGAATCGTCTGTCCTCCCCGATCAATATCAATCAGTAACGGCGCGTTCGCTTCGTCCCAGTCCCATGACCCATTCCAGTGATATTGGTGATACCCCCGAAGAACACCAGTATCGACATCGAAAGCCACCGTTGAGTTAGTAAACAGATTATCGCCAGACCGTCTATCCCCCATCCATGGACCAGGGTTCCCGGTTCCCCAATAAGTGACTTTCAGGATCGGGTCGTAATGACCAGTCAACCACACAGGGCCAGCACCCGTACGCCATGTCTCACCAGGCCATGTTTCACTACCGATTTCACCAGGCGATGGAACCGTGTACGTCCGCCACAGTTCTTCACCGGTAACGACATCAAGCGCCGTGACAAATCCACGTATTCCTTGTTCTCCACCCGAAGTTCCCACAATTACTTTACCTTCAGCCACCAACGGTGCCATCGTGACGTAATAGCCACGTCTGTAATCCTCTACGGGCTGCTCCCAAATTACTGTCCCTGACATTGCATCCAATGCAACAACATATGCGTCAAGGGTTCCAACGAACACCTTGTCCTCGTACAGCGCTACACCTCGGTTCGTCGGATGTCTCGCTACAAGGTTTTCAGGTAGTTGCCGAACGTATCGCCACAATAACTGACCGGTCGCCGCATCGAGCGCGATAACATGACTCCCAGTCGTAATAAACATCGTGCCATCGTTGACAATCGGAGGCGCCTGATGATGTTCATTAAATACGCCGGTCTGAAATACCCAGACTGGGGTCAAATCAGTCACATTCCGCGACGTGATTTGGTCCAGGGGACTAAATCCCCATCCATTATAGGTCCGCCGATACATCAACCAGTTCTCAGGTTCTGGGTCACGTAATCGTTCATCGGACACCCTCAGATAGGGGCGACTTTGTCGAGCATCTAACTCTGGCGACACGCCTACTCGAAACAATAGAAATACCGACACTGCCATTAATGCCAGTGCAAAAAAACTCCACCGAAACCTGCCCGGTGTCATCCACATGTGAACTATCCAGGCAATCGGAATGCGATCAACTCACCGGCAAAGCCACCCCCACTGATAGCCAGAACGATGTGTTGTTGGCCGTTATACATATATGTCATCGGCGATCCGGATGCACCGGCTGGCATATACACTGCTCCAACCTCTTCCCCCGTGGCCTTGTCGTACGCTCGTAACATCGCTCCCTCTTCACCGGACGATGTCGTGAATGTACCGGCTTCACCGGCGATCACCAATGTCTTCGTGACGAGCGTTCCCACACGTCCAACACGGCCTGTTCGAGGCAGATCAACACCAGCAAGCAGTGGGTGATTCCTAATGTTATCGGGTGTTTCTCCATGCGGTATCTGCCATAAGATCTCACCGACCTTAAGATCTATCGCTGTAATACGACCCCATGGTGGCTTTACCAAAGGAATCCCGTCAACATTCAGTGCCACCTCTGCTGCTGGAATTTCTCTTGAGCGACCACGAATAAAATTCATATCCGATCGCTCAGGATCATTGATAAGTCCAAGCGACACGACGGTCGTAAAGGTGTAAAGATAGGCAATACCAGTTTCAGGGTCGATTGATCCGCCAGGCCAATTTGTGCCACCGGCCTGGGACGGAAGCATTAATGTTCCTGCGACACCGTCCGGATCAGAAACGGTCGGCGGCGTAAATATTGGACCCAGGCGATGCCGCTCTGCAATAGCTTCTGCACGGCGCTTAATTTCTGGTGTGAAATCAATCAGATCATCCAGCGTCACCCCTTGACGATCATACGGAGGTGGTCTCGTGACAAATGGTTGAGTCGGAGCAAGAAGTTCTCCTGGAACAGTTGATTGCTCCACTTCCCGTTCTTCGATCGGCCAAATTGGTTCGCCAGTCTCGCGGTCA
>CAUZRA010000086.1:0-6195 GCA_963582035.1 Vicinamibacteria bacterium
TGGGAAATGTAGTAATCGCGTCGACATTACTCTTGACGTCGTCGATAACTTTTCTTGAGTCAGCCCCAAGTTCGAGTTCAATCATCACGGACGCCGATCCTTCGGATGCCGTCGACTGAATTTCTTTGATGCCATCGATTCCTTGAATTGCTTCTTCAATGCGGATTACAACGGCTGCCTCGACTTCTTCGGGCGCCGCGCCGAGGTATGGAACAGAGATCCTGATACGGTCGAGTTCTATCTCAGGGAACACTTCTTCAGTTACGGTCGTGATCGCGATAAAACCACTCACGCCGATGAAAATCATGAGGAGATTGGCCGCGACGCTGTTACGCGCCATCCATTCAATAATTGACTTCATAGTCGATCTCCTGCGAGTCGAAAGAGTGGATGCGTGTTACGAGCAGTACTGTCTATATTGGTCAGTTTGTCAGAGCTCAAAGTCTCCGCAAGGGCAGACACAACGTGCTCTGTGAGACTAACTAAGTCATCTGCGGTCCCATCCACTTTGAATGCATGCACCACGGCGCTGGTGTTTTTATTGATGACGCGAACGGTTACGCGAACGAGGTTACCTAGGTGCTGAATGCTTCCTCCCACGGTCCACAATGGAGACTCGTTCGTCGAAACCAGTTTTATCGATTCCATTATCGAGACTTGGCTGGCTATTTCCTCTGTCATTGTGTCGCCAAGGTTTTGGGCAGAGGACTCCTCATTTTCTGCGCCCGCGTTCAAGTGATCAAACGGCAACACCGCGAGCGTTGTGAGGTTTGCTGTCTCGTCACGGTCAGCAATGTTGCGAACCGACCCAAGTTGCCCGAGGATAGCTTTTGCGATTGTCGATTCAAGATTTGAGGATTCACTCGTAGTGCCATCGATCTTGATAGCTCCAAGAACCACATCATTCGCTGTGTCGACGATTTGGGCGGTGACGCGTGCCATCGGCCCAACGTGTTGGATGGCTCCATTAATGACATAACGGGCATCGTTTTGTTGAGCTGTTGTTGTTAAGCCGTCTGTATTGCGAAGGTGCGTTTCAATGGCGCGATGGATTGATGTTCCCAAGCTACTTTCACCTTCTAGGTTTAAGTTTGCAAACGGTAGGACAGCGATCGCATTTGACGGTGCGGTTGTTGCAACCGTTTCAGATGCTGGCGGAATGGCGCGACTGTTCTCAGCGACCGTTTCTTCAGCCTTTTCAGGTCGAGCGGCTGCATTAATAAGCACTTGTTCTTCTACTGGTTCTGGATCTGGTGGAGCCGTTACCGGCGGGTCAGACAGAGTTGGGTTGTCCACGCTCGTACCCAGTTGGGAATCTGTCGCTCGTGACACTTCGGTTGTTTCCGGTGTAGGCACATCTATTTCGTTGTCGGTTACAAGGGCGTCGTTTGATACCAATTCGTCAAGCCACGCCGGACGAACGGCGGTTTCTGTGACCGCTGATATGTTTTCGGGCAATGAATTTCTGTCGTCTGGCTCGTTCAGGCGATCTTGCGTGTCGGGGGCTGTTGTTTGCGTCCCGCCGGTAAGTCTACCGCTGTTGTTTTCGTCGGTCCTTGCCAAAGTGTCGACGTCCGCATTGGCAATTTGGATTCGCATCCCGTCCGTCGGTGTGTCTAGTGGTGAGATGACGACAAGTTCTCCATCCGACAGTCCACTTCGTACATAGACGACATCCATTGTTGATCGAAAAATATCTACGTTCCGAAATGACAAACGCTCGTCTTCCGATACCACGAGTAATTGGTCTCGTCCCCGCAGTGCGGCACGCGGGACTGCGGCCATGTTTTGAATCACCCGTCCTTCAATTTCTGCCTCAACGTACATACCCACGGCGAGGGGCGGTTGGTTGGGATTTTCACTCGGCGCATAAGGATCCGAGACTGCCGCAATGACATGCACCATCCGACTAACAGGATCGATTTCGCTTTCGGTGCGGACGATACTTCCTAGCCATTCGTGTATTTCGCCAGCAAAGGTCGCGCGTAACGTGACAGGAGGTTGGACTTGTTGTCGTTCACCGCGATACGACAATGGAAGGTCAAGATAGGCAAGTTGATCATCAGGCAGTGCTAGGCGGATTTCGGCGAAGTCTACTGCGTAGACGGTCGCAATCATGTCACCGACGCGAACGAACTGGCCGATATCAACATTCTTTTGCCGAACGCGACCAGCGTATGGTGCAACAATATCGGCTCGTTCAAGGTCACGTTCGGCTCTGATCACGCCGGCTTCCGCTGCGTCGATCGCGGCTTCCGCTTCATCAAGTTGCGGTTTTCGAAGTGTCAGTTCACGAGGGTCGCCGCGACCCAGGTCGTTCCATTCCCGTTCGGCTATTTCGGCTTCAGCCTGCTCTTGCGCTAAGCGTAATCGTGCTTGAGCGAGCTGTGACCGCGTGCCAATCAAGGCTTGTTCATAGTCGAAGGGGTCTATCTTCACGAGAACATCACCCTCTTCGAAAAATCCGCCCTCGGCAAACGATGATGAAACCCAGGTAATTCTTCCCGCAATCTCAGGGACGAGTTGACTTTCGGTTCGTGGCTGGACAGTGCCCTGACTGGTGACCGTCATCGCTACTTCAGTTAGATCAACCTGGTGCACTTGTACGCCGGGCGGCGAAAAGACAGGTGGTTGAGTTTCCACCGGGGGTCTACTTCGAATCATCATGATCGCAGCAAAACCCGCAATCCCGATTACAACGAGAGGCAAAAAAATCTGGAGTATTCGAATCAAAAAACGCATTGTAAAAATCTTCCGTTGTTATGTGCTGTTATCTAGTTCGTCGTGGTCAGTTCAAGTAATGAGTCGAGTTGTTCAAAACCGCCGCCAAGTGCGAGATATAAATCCACGCGATTGTCGAGTCGAAGACGACGGGCCGCGATTAAATCGGCTTCGGCTTGGAACGCAGATCTCTGAGAATCAAGCACAGTGATGTACGCATCTAAGCCGGTGCTGTAGCGTTCGTCAGCAAGGCGTTCCGCCGCTCGGGCTTGTTCGACGGATATCACTAAATGTTGTTCGCGGTCAGAGAGAAAGGCTTCTGCGGCAAGGGTAGTTTCGACTTCCGCGTACGCGACGAGCGCGGTGTTCACATAGGTTGCGAGAATTTCAGCGGTCTGCGCCTCCGCGCGATCGATTTGCGCACGTAATCGTCCTCCCTGCCAAAGCGGTGCAACGACGTTACTAACGAGACCCCACACACTGAAGTCACCACTGAGAAGAGAACGTAATGCATTGGTGGACGTTCCCGTATTGGCAGTCAGACTGATAGAGGGCAATAGTTCTTTGCGTGCGACCTGGAGTCTCGCTTCTGAGGCTGCGACAGAGCGTTCAGCGGCAACGAGGTCAGGGCGTCGAGCGATGAGGTCCGCTGGAAGGCCGGCGGGTATAGCCACCGGTGTTTCAGGGAGGTTGTCGGGTGCTGTTACCTGACCGTCTGCATACCGGCCAAGCAGTACGTCGAGTTGCCGTTTTGCCGCGTCGAGTTGTTGATAGCGTTGCGCAAGCTGAGCTTCCGCGTTCGACAAATTAAGGAGCGACTGTCGAAGGTCAAGAGCCGGACGTACCCCCGATTCAAATCGGTCACGTACTCGTTCTGCCGATTGACGGAAATTGTTAACGGTAGCTTCGGAAAGCTCAACCTGTTGCTGGGCCTCGGCGATAGCGAACCACGTTTTAGCTGTTTGTCCAGCAATAGATAATTGAGCGCCACGGAGGTCGGCGGCCGAGCGCTGAAGGTCGGCAAGCGACGCCTGTTCGCCAGCACGTAGTTTGCGCCACAGATCGATTTCCCATGAGACATCAATGGATGATGAGTGATTAGTGAATACCGTACTGAGGACACGGTCTTCGGCGCCTGGAATTGGGAACCCGATAAAATTCTGTTTCCGACGAATACTGTTGTACGACGCTTGGAGCGACGGCATAAGTGCGCCGCCGGCGACGCGTGCATCTGCTGCGGCGAGTTCCAATCGTGCGGCGGCGGCTTGCAGGTCGTAGTTTTGCTCGACCGCAGTTTCGATCGTTGCAGAAAGTGCGTCGTCGCCGAAGTCAGTCCACCAATCAGGAGACACGACTCCCGACGCGAGAGCGCCACCGGTCCATTCGTCCGGAACGGTCATGGTTAATTCGGGAGTTTCAATGGGTGGTGCTGAGGCACAACCGACCAGCCCGGCGAGGAGCACGGAGGCGGCACCTAGTCGCGTGAGGTTCACTGGGTCTCCTGTAGTTGTGGTGGTTTTGAAACATCCGTATGACGGATTGGTGCGGCAAGACCTGCACACGTAAACGCGATGAGTTCTTCGAGAACTTCAGACGAGGTTTTGATTTCGGTTTCTTCGCGTTTCATCATCGATTGTCCCCATGACATCGTGAACGCCATGGAACCAACCATGAACAGCATGCGCCATGGGAGATTTGAACTTGTAAGATGTGGCAAGGACCGCTGCAACGCTACCGCGAATCGTTGGAAGACCAGTTCATATTCAGACATAAAAGCTTGTCTGAAGTCGTCATTTGTTTCTGAGTGAAGGCGACCGAGCAAGCGGAGAAAAGTTTCGTCCAACCGCTGTTGCTGATCAAATGGCGGCGAGAGAAACGCTCGGACAATCTTGTGGTGTCGGGGTTCGGTGTCAGTGGTTTCTAGTTCGATTTCATCCAGAAGTTTCAGACGCATTTCGTTGATTGGTTGCAAGCGTCGTTCAAGAACGGCAGCAAGAAGAGCTTCCTTCGAACCGAAGTGATAGTTGACGGAAGCGAGATTTACTTTTGCGGCTGCTGTAATGTCGCGCATCGATGTTGAGGTGAAGCCCTTATCACCCATCAACGATTCAGCGGCGTCTAGAATTCGTCGTTTTGTGTCGCTAGCCATAAGAAATACCATTCTCATTCGAACGTTCGTTTTAATTATACGTATATATTAGGACGGTGTGTCTAGGCTGTCAAAGCCACATTTTTCTTATATTCGATTTTTATTACGTAAATTTGATTTTTAGTTACAACGACTATGCTTCCGGCGCTAATTAATGGATAGCCAGGAGTCGACTTGCGTCTGTGTCTGAAATTGCTGAGTGGGACCGTATATGTCAGCGCGGCGGCTTACTTGGTTGCGGTAGCGCTCAAAGAAGCTTGGGATATGGCCCCTTTGACGGAAGGCATACATGATGTCCTCACGAGCCTCGGTATGGGTTAGCCCGAGAGCGTGACCAATTTCATGGAGGCACGTGAGATACACGAGGACATCGTGCAACAGTGGGTCCCGCTTACTCCGAACAGTAAATTCTGAGCCGAGGGCAGTAATATCGGGATGAACGGCGATAGTGGCAGCGCGATGCCCGTTAACAGAAGGTTGACCGCATTTCCCCGTAACGCCCCGGCACGGAACTACGATCCCAAGACATTTCTATTGATGCAAGGTGTCGGTCCTCTGTACTGTCAAATCGAATGCGGCCTTCAGATGCTTGTGCCCAGTGAGCAAATGCCCAGGTGGCCAATTCTTCGTCGGTTTCGAGGTGGTCGGGGTCATGTATGTAATAGAGGATTGGACCGTCAGTCATGGTGACTGGCTGCCGGATTCGTCGGCTTGCATCAGCAATCGTGATGACGACGGCAAAAATCACCAGTGCCGCGGAAGCAAGAACACCTCGTTCATATCGAGTGCCAAATCGCCGCGATGAGATGAGCGCCATTGCGATGGTCATCATTGCATCTTTCTCCTAACAACGTTGGGGTATACAATCCGCCGCGCTTAAGATTATTGATGTGCGAGGCGACCCGTGACGTGGCGTTCTGCTAAGAGATGTCGCGTGAGTTTGAACTTTCATCTTGTGAAGGATTGTTCGCTTTTGGATCTATTGATGACAGTCCCCTCTTTCTGTTTTCGACTTTTAAGGCGTCATTCTTTTTGGCACTGGGCAGCAATTGTCGTTGGTGGATTTGCGGTCGTAATACCCACGCTTGTTGCTGCGGCAAGCGATTCTCTTTCTCTTGCTGGCAAAGCTCAGCTATTTGAGGTGGACCTGGCCGAAAGATTCTTGGACGACGGTCAGGTGCGAGTACGTCGTCGGTTACCGTCTGTCGAGCATCCCTTCATTACATACAACATGTCGGATACGGCCTACATGACGGGGATTTATTGCGCGATGCAAACGTGGCGGTTTCTCGCGACAGGCGAAGAGCAAGCGAGTGAGCGGGCCG
>CAUZRA010000087.1:0-6139 GCA_963582035.1 Vicinamibacteria bacterium
TCGAAGCTACCTGACGGTGCGCATCGCATTGCGACCGACCGCGTTAAATGGAATGTCGAGTATCAAAAGAAACATGAAATTAAGACCAATGCTGCGACTGATCTATCCGAAACACTCTCTGACCAGATCCAACGTGTCTCGAAACGTGTCTACCGCGCACTCGAAATGAGTGGATATGCAAGAATGGATTTTCGTCTTGACGCTCATGGGAATTTCTTTGTGATGGAAGCCAATGCCAATCCACAACTTGCGTTTGGCGAAGACTTCGCCCAATCAGCAGAACGAGCTGGCATTAGCTACGAAGAACTTCTACAGCGCATTCTAAATTTTGGTCTAAGGTGGCAACCTGAACGACCAGGCTAACTCTTTTTATTGCAGCGTGAACGACGCCTCGGTCTGCCCGTCCGACAAAACAGTAATCTGCTGGCTTTGACCGGAAAACTGCTCATGCCAGACATTCAATTCATAAGAACCAGCGGGAATGCCTGTGAGTTCGAATTGCCCATTGCCTGTTGTGACGGTTCCGATATCGTCGGTAACATACACCCAGCCACGCATCCATCCATGTGAATCACATTCAATACGTACAGGACCAGGCCGACGCAATGGTCTCTCTATTTCAAGGCCTGGGACCGGAATGGCGATATTGAATAACGTTCGCTGCCGATCATCATACGCATGAGTCGTATGTAACACATCATCTTCACTCGTAAGCATGATGACAGACCGTGTCGCCGCAACCTGTACCCGCGGAACAAAGTAACAGCCTGAGTTATTGATCACCGGTTCAGGCTTTGTGTCATTCCATGGGACACCAGTCACAATGATTACCGCATTTGCGAGACCACCTGATGGATCAACGACTACCACTCTGTCCTCGACCCGTTCTCCGCAAACCGACTGGTCTGCTGTAACGTCAACCATTCGCAGCGTGGTATCAACGCTGTCAACAACCGTGACTATGCCCCGTATAGAGCCAACGCCTTGTTCATTACTGGTCCGTGCGGCCACTACGCCTACCAGCAACAGCGTAACAAGTTTCATCGTCACTAGACCGCGCACACTGAATTTTGTCATCGCCTTAATCCTATAACCATCTAGACCCTCTCTACATCTCGTTGCAGATCTGGGGTGAAATCCTCGCCAGGGTTGATAAATCGATTTCTCTCAAGTCCGTACTGTTTCTCATACAACTGTGTATATCGACCTTTTTTCGCTAGAAGTTGAGCGTGAGTACCTCTTTCAATCACCTCACCACCTTCAAGCACTAGAATCTGGTCAGCAGTTTTTATCGTAGAAAGGCGATGGGCAATAACAAATGTCGTCCGCCCCTGACAAAGCGCTCTTAATCCATCTTGAATGAGTGACTCGCTCTCACTGTCAAGACTCGAAGTTGCCTCGTCAAGAATAAGAAGACGAGGGTCCGCAAGAATTGCCCTAGCTATCGCTACTCGTTGGCGTTGACCACCCGATAATTTCACGCCACGTTCACCAACGATTGTGTCGTAGCCAACCTGAAATTGTTCAATAAACTCATCACAATGAGCAATACGACTAGCTGTACGAATTTCCTCGAGAGTCGCATTTCTATTGGCAAACGCGATGTTCGCTGCAATCGTGCCATCAAACAAGAAATTTTCCTGAAGCACCACCCCCAGGTTCTCCCGATAGTCACTTAATCTGATTTGATCGAGGTTACGACCATCCACCAATACACGACCTGATGTCGGGCGATTAAATGCCATGATTAGACTAAGAAGCGTACTTTTACCGGACCCGCTGGAACCAACCAGCGCGGTGGTAGTTCCAGGTTCGGCAATAAGAGACACTGACTTCAGCACAGGCACACCTGGGTCATACTCGAAACAGACGTGCTCAACTCGAACGTCTCCCCTAAGCGTACTAAGTGGTTCACGGGATGCGTCTTCTTCGTCTTCTGTCGTAAGCTGCCGTATCTCTCGTATGCGGTCGAGACCCGCAAGAGCCTCAGTAATCTGCGTACCAATCGACGACATCTGAATAACCGGAGCAATCACGAGTCCAGTAAAAATGATGTACTGCAATAACGCGCCAGTCGTCCATGTCTCATTAATCAACGCACGACCACCCAGCACTATCATGAGGGCACCGATCATCCCCATGACCAATCCCGCAACAGAAGTCACCGCCGAAACACCCGTCACCGCTTTCGCAACATTTCGAAGTAACCGATGCGCACCACGAGTAAAGACAAGCTGTTCCCGTCTCTCAACACCATACGCCTTAACAATTCTGATCCCACTAAGTGTCTCTCCGAGCCGCCCTGTAACTTCTGCGTTAATCTTTCCGCGTGCACGAAATACAGGTCGCAATCGAGAGAATCCGACAGCCATAGTTAGCCCAAAAACAACGAGAATTACCAGGGTAAGAGTCGTTAACCTCCAATTGAGATAGAACAACCAAGCAAGAGCAATTGTTGCAGTTACCACACCACCTGCAAGTTGAACCAGTCCAGTGCCTACAAGATTTCGAATCCCTTCAGCATCAGTCATGATGCGAGAAATCAAGACTCCCGTCTGCGTTGAATCAAAGTAGTTGATAGGCAGTCTCGAAACATGGGTCATCACTTGCTTACGCATCTCGGTGATCGCACGCTGAGCTGCCACACCCAGTACTTGGGATAATCCGAAGCCAGTCACTGACTGAACAACAGCCGCCGCAAGGCCAATGCCAGCGAGCCAAAGCAGATCTTCAGCGCGACCCTCTGGAACGACAACATCAATGATGTAACGGGACATAGCCGGTAACACGAGTGCAGCCAAGTTACTCACAAGCATCATGGCAAGACCGAGTGTCAACCGGTAGCGATAACGCCACATCAACGCACGGGCTTCATCCCAGGAGCCCACTGTCAGGCGTTTTTTCTTGTCGTGTTGGTTACTATCCTTAGTCACTGGTGCAATAACCATAGCAGTAGACTTTCGCAATGGCTTCACCTATCCGCCGGATTGTCCATGTCGACATGGATGCGTTTTACGCATCGGTTGAACAACGTGACCGACCCGATCTGAAAGGAAAGCCTGTAGCCGTGGGAGGAAAGCCTGAAGGACGGGGCGTCGTGGCCGCGGCGAGTTACGAAGCGCGGGTACTTGGAGTCCGCTCGGCTCTCTCGATGGCAAAAGCAGTTCATCTCTGTCCATCATTAATAATTATCAGACCTGACTTTGCAAAGTATAGGGCTGTCTCAAAACAAGTCTTTGAATTGTTTAGAATAGTTACTCCTGCCGTCGAACCATTATCACTCGACGAGGCATACCTCGACGTGACCACAAATACCTGGAACGAGCCACTAGCCACAACTGTGGCCAAAAGACTGAAGGCTGAGATTTTGCATGAAACCGGCTTAACGGCCTCGGCAGGCGTCGCTCCAAATAAATTTCTAGCAAAGATCGCCTCCGCGTGGAAGAAACCAGATGGCTTGACCGTAATCGCACCTGAACGCGTCGAGACTTTCCTGCAAAAACTCCCAGTCGAGGCCCTGTGGGGTGTCGGTCCTGTCACAGCGAGAAAACTACGGACGATTGGCATTAAACGTCTTGTTGACCTTAGAACCATTGACAACACGGAATTAAGGAAAGCCGTTGGATCGCAAGCGGCGTCACTGAAGCGGCTTGCTCACGGAGTCGATAACCGGCCCGTGGTGGCCAACAGATCAGCAAAATCTCATAGTTCAGAGCGGACTTACGCAGCAGATTTAAGTAACCTCAACGAAATCAGGATTGAAATCGAACGTATGGCGCTTGCTAATGCGAACTGGTTATCGCAAAAAAATCTCTATGCTCGAACAGTGACACTCAAAGTACGGTACTCAGACTTCAAAACCGTTACGCGTAACGATACACATTCCACCGCAATAAACGACGGCCGTCAGATTGCGAGACGAGCTCAGAGCTTAGTTGATCGAACCGACGCCGCGCATCAGCCAGTACGATTACTCGGTGTCGGAGTACATGGCCTGGTACAAAGGAGCGACGCCTCCGCTAGCGAGTCTCGCCCGCTTCTCTGGGATACAAGTATGGCGCCCGCTAATCCCTCGTCAGACGTATGATCACGCAATAAGACGTTGCCCTAACGATGACTTCTTCCTATAGAACAAGCAATTCACACCTATCGACAAAGCCATCCTGCAGGCTATTCGCTTGAAATGACACGACGACGACATCCCCCTAACGCAATGACACATCTCGCTTGCCGGTACGAATAAATGAATGGGCGACCTTTAACTTAATGCCAGACCCTCAGTTCACGCTTCACGACCTCGGTTGGGATGAGAAGTTTTTAGCTGACTTTGAAGCACTTGGTAACTCGTCGCTCATTCCAGCCCGCGTTGAAATTGAACATAATCATTTTTTTCGCCTGCTATCTGATCAGGGAGAACTACTCGCCCGTACCGCAGGACGGATGCGCTATCTTGCGCAAACTCAAGCGGAATTACCCGCCGTAGGCGACTGGGTCGCCGTCAACCTTATTGATGGAGCGCAACATGCAACAATCAAATCGATTCTCCCACGACGTAGCTGTTTTGCTCGACAAGCTATCGGAGAACCTACGACACAGCAAGTGATCGCGGCCAACATCGATATTGTTTTTATCGTCGCAGGGCTAGACGCCGATTTTAATCCGAGACGTATCGGACGTTATCTTGTAGCCGCAGAACAGAGTGGCGCAACACCTATCGTTGTTCTAAACAAATCTGATCTACGAGAAGACTTATCTCAATGCATCTTAGAGGTGCAAAAAATCTCTGGAGACGTCACCATCCACACCAATTCCTGCCAGACAGCAACTGGGATCAAACAGCTTGGCAGCTACTTAAACACAGGCCGCACTATTGCACTACTTGGTTCTTCCGGTGTCGGGAAATCGTCCATCATTAATTGCCTACTGGGCGAACAACGACAACGTACGAGAGAGGTACGCATATCAGATAGTCGAGGCCGCCATACGACCATTCATCGTGAACTCATCGTTGCATCGACCGGTGGCATCATCATCGACACACCTGGCATGCGGGAATTCACTGCGTGGAGTATCGACCACGCCGTAGAGCGCGCTTTTGAAGATATTTTTTTACTGGCAACCGATTGCCGTTTTAGAGATTGCGCACACCAAACAGAACCAGGATGCAATGTACGGAAGGCCAAGGATAACGGCGACCTGTCTCCTGAACGACTCGCGCAATACCATCGCATGGCAGACGAACAAGTTAACCTTGAAATACGAAATGCCGAACGTAATGCACAGAACGAACGGCGAAATGAACGTGTAACGGGACAGTCCCGTCCCCCATCAGGACGACTGACATGAAACGACGGTCTTTCACAAAATCGTTCAACCCCAGACGGGTTCTTACTCAGTGTGTCGGGCTTACCATCATCTACGGCCTCGCTTCCGTCGCGGTCGGTTACGCGCAAGACACTCCAACGACCATCCGTGCTGGTCTCATGATTGATGGAACCGGCAACACTCGTCGTGACGCACGAATCTTTATTTCAGACGATCAAATTACGCGTATCGATTCGCTACGCGGCAGCGTGACCTATGACTTGTCAGACCTAACAATTATGCCCGGTTGGATCGACACCCATGTACATCTAATGTCGCACTTCGAAGGCGACGGCAAACTTCACAGGCCAACTGAAAACGAATCGACCTCGACTTCAATTATTTACGGTCTTTCAAATGCTTATCGGACACTGATGTCTGGATTTACAACGGTCCAAAGCCTTGGCAGTCCGCTTGATTCTGAGCTTCGAGATTGGATCATGCATACCGATCTGCCGGGGCCACGAATCCTAACCTCGCGAGAGCCGATAACGATCGACACCGGCGATGCGGCCGCAATTCGGACTCGAATCCGGCAACTGAAATCAGAGGGTGCCGATGTAATCAAGGTCTTCGCATCTGCCAGTATTCGTGACGGTGGTGGACGTGTATTGAGTGACGAGCAACTTAATGCAGCATGCGAGGAAGGTCTTGCGCAAGGACTTCGAGTCGCCGTTCACGCGTATGGCTCAGAAGTTGTTAGTTCGGCCGCGCGTGCCGGGTGCACATCTATCGAACATGGCAACCGCTACGACGACGAGACGATCGCACTGCT
>CAUZRA010000088.1:0-6134 GCA_963582035.1 Vicinamibacteria bacterium
TTATCAAGGCCGTTGAACAAATTGCTGCGTATCTGCGGCCAGGGCAGGTGGTGATTCTCGAGTCAACTACATATCCAGGGACGGTGACCGAAGTCGTCCAGCCAAGGCTCGAGAAGAACGGGTTACGAGCTGGGACAGATTTTTTCTTGGCATTTTCGCCAGAGCGTGTGGATCCGGGTAATACCGAGTGGATGACTCGTAATATTCCGAAGGTTGTTGGTGGAACTGATCCCCGCTCTACCGAGGTGGCGGCAGCGTTATACAATCTCATTGTTGAAACGGTTGTGCCAGTGTCGTCAACACGTGTTGCAGAGATGGTCAAACTGCTTGAAAACACGTTTCGTGCAGTGAACATCGGTTTAGTTAACGAACTCGCGCTAATGTGCAGGGACCTCGAAGTTGATGTGTGGGAAGTTATTGATGCTGCAAAAACAAAGCCGTTCGGCTTCATGCCGTTTTACCCTGGACCCGGTCTTGGCGGGCACTGTATTCCGATTGATCCGTTCTATCTAAGTTGGAAAGCTCGCCAGAATGGATTTGAAAGCCGTTTTATTGAACTGGCTGGCCACGTTAATGCATCTATGCCTCGTTATGTGGTCGAAACGGTTACGGAAGCACTAAACAGTCGAGAGCGTTCGGTGCGTGGTTCGCGCGTGCATCTTTGTGGGGTGGCCTATAAGCCGAATGTGAGTGATGTTCGAGAGTCTCCGAGTCTTGACATCGCGAATCTTTTAATTCGGCAGGGTGCTGTTGTAAGTTACAGTGACCCACACGTTTCGGTCTTGCGTGAAGCGGGTCTTACGCTCGATGAGGTGCCGCTTAAGCAGGCTCTAGAAGACGGCGTAGATGTCTCGGTAATAACGACCCACCATGACGGATTTGATTATGATGCGATAGTGCGTCTGTCTCCAGTGGTGGTCGATACACGTAATAGTTTGCGTGGAATTGATGCTGAACATATCTTCCGTCTCTAGTAAATGTCGAAACGCGCCGTTATCACGGGTATTACTGGTCAAGATGGGTCTTATCTTGCTGAACTCTTGCTCGGTAAGGGATACGAGATTGTCGGTATCACCCGTCGACTGAGTGCCCCTAATCACTGGCGTATTGAGCATCTTCAAGGTCGGGTTGAACTTCGTCCAGCTGACTTACTCGACCAGCTTTCGCTGATTCGTCTGGTGGAAGATGTGCGCCCACATGAGTTCTATAACCTTGCAGCGATGTCATTCGTCCCTGCATCGTGGGACCAGCCAATGCTTACAGGTGAGTACAACGCCCAAGGGGTCACTCGTGTCATGGAGGCCATCCGGCAGGTTGACACGTCCATCAAGGTCTACCAGGCCTCATCGAGTGAGATGTTCGGTAAGGTTCGGGAAACACCGCAGACAGAATCAACACCGTTCTATCCGCGAAGTCCGTACGGAGTTTCAAAGGCATTTGCCCATTACATGACAGTGAATTACCGTGAGAGTTACGATTTATTTGCCGCGTCTGGCATTCTCTTTAATCATGAATCGCCTCGCCGCGGGTTAGAGTTTGTGACTCGGAAAGTGACAGATGGCGTTGCGAGGATCAAGTTAGGCCTAACTGATTCGTTGTCACTCGGTAATCTTGATGCGCACCGAGATTGGGGTTTTGCTGGTGACTATGTGAGAGCGATGTGGGAAATGTTGCAGCGAGATACTCCTGAGGACTACGTCATTGCCACGGGAGTGAGTCATTCGGTTCGTGATCTTGTTGAAGTAGCGTTTTCCCATGTTGGTCTTGACTGGCAGAACCATGTTCGGACAAGTTCCGCATTGTTGCGTCCGGCTGAGGTGGAGCGTTTAATTGGTGATGCGTCGAAAGCGCGGTCAGAGTTTGGGTGGCAGCCGTCGATTGATTTTTCAGGTTTGATACAGATGATGGTTGATGCTGATTTAGAACGGGTCAATAGTAGTAGGACCGCTATTTAACGAGAGAAATCAAGGCATGTCTCGCTTTAGTCAAAAGATCGATGCCATGGCTAACTCAAGTTGGGTTTTTACTCGACTTCGCACCATTTTGCGGGCGAGTGTTGTTTTCAATATTGCAGGTACTGCAGTGCGTTCACTGAGTGGTCCGTTGGCGGCTATTGAGCGTAGCTTGCAGGGACGCGTAGCGAATGAGCGACGTACCGAAGACGATCAATGCATGGTCTCGCTCGTTGAGCGAAGCGTTTTGATGCGAAACGTAGAGCGACTAGTTGTCATTCCAGTGATAGCGTTTCGTGGGGCTCGTCTGGGCTATTTTTTGGGCTGGTTGGCCCACCTGGAACTTCCGAAACGTCTGCGTCTAGTCGGTGTGTCGCTAAGTGCTGCGCTTGTGGCGCATACGGTAGCGGTTTCGTTGGCTGGTGTTTCAATACAAATTCTAGGTTGGGGTATTCGTTGTGGGTTGGTTGTGGTTTGTCTGCTTTTTTGCTTTCAGTCTCAAGCAGTGGCCGCGGCGTGGTCAGCTCGCTGGAATCGTAACGATTATTCTTGATTACAAAACTCGACGAGACATTCTGGTTGGACTAGTCCGTCCAACAGTCACGGCCTAACAGAAATCTTCTTATTTCTTAACGATTTCCATTTTTTGAGCTGGTCAGGCTAATTCTTGACAGGTCTAGTTAATAGACCAATAATCATGTGTTCAATTTTTGAACATGGGTGTTTTTGGCCTTAGGGTCTATCACTACAGGCGTCCTCGATTCTGTAAGTGACGGGCACGGAGTGCCTTTTGTTGGGATCTTTAACGTTGTTTGCTACCGATGGATATATAGGCGGGTTGAATTTCATTCGCAGACGCTTATGAAACTTGAAGAACGACGAGAACTAGCTGTTCTTGAAGCGGTAGAGCGAGACGAACAGATTACTCAACGTAGTCTTGCGTCTGCGCTTGGTATTGCGCTCGGTCTAGCCAACTTGTACTTAAAGAGATTGGTGAGGAAGGGATACATCAAGTGCGTCAATGTCAGATCCAATCGGTTGCTCTATCTTATTACCCCGAACGGTATCGTCGAAAAAACACGTTTGACATACGAATTCATCGACTATTCATTGGATCTTTATCGTGGTGTGCGGAAGAACCTGAAGGCTGCTCTTGAGCCACTTGTCGAATCGGGACTGACGAGTATTGCCATATACGGGACCGGAGAGGCTTCGGAGCTGGCCTATCTGTCTTTGCGGGAGCAAGGCATTGAGCCTGTCGCAATAGTTGACGTGGCAGCGGGCGGTCGTTTTCTTGGAATGTCCGTTCAATCAGTAGCCGATCTTAGCGTGACAAATTATGATCGGATCATTGTGGCGTCGCTCGACAATGGAGAGGCGATCAGAGATGAACTTGTGCGTCGCGGTGTCGACAGGGACAGTATTCTACTAATACTGCATAAACTGGGAAACTCAGTATCAATTAGTAACGAAGGTCGAGAACGTGTCCGCAAACACACATAGAGCAGGGTGGCCGCCTTGCGACCATAGAGGGGGCTAATAATGGCAACCGCGCGCCGTAAGGTATTGCTTGGGCTTTGTGTGTCACTGTTTGTAACGGCCGCATTGTGCATTGCGTTGCTTGCTGGGGATGTTTATCTGCATCACCGGCACGAGATGAATGCCGGTCTCAATATTTGGGGGTACCGGGGCCCCGTACTTGAGGATAAGCAGGATGGCGAGCGTCGGATTGCAGTAATAGGTGGAAGCACAGCATTTGGGTATGGTGTGACGTGGCTAGCTGCGATCCCAGCGCTTCTTGAACAAAAACTGAACGATGTTTCGCAGAGTGGTGCGATGTACACCGCTGCTAACCTTGCGTATAACAATGAAGGCGCATATTCGTTTAAGTACACACTCCGTGATTATGCATACCTCGACTACGACCTCGCCATTTTGTATACGGGGTATAACGATCTATCAAACGATGGGAATAGACAGGTATTTAGGCATGAGTCTCCCGTTTTTACTCTGACCGGGTACATGCCTATCTTTCCCCTTATTTTTTCTGAAAAGGCAATGATGCTCCGTTACGGAGGCGACCTTGAGGCCGCTTATATAGGAGAGAAGACGGTATTTACACCTGATCCTGGCGATCGGTTGTCGGCAGCAGCTCTCGAGACTGCGGTGCGTGTAACTAAGTCGCTTGAGCGGCAACTGGGGCGCTTAACGACAACCGATCCCATGAATTCTGCGGTGACGACAGCGACGTGTGAGTTGGACTGGCAGGCCTATTGTGAGCAGGTGAAACTGGCGGTTGGTCAGATACTTGCAGACGGGAAGCGCGTTCTTGTCGTTACACAGCCATATATGAATGATGGCCATGTAGAACAGCAGAGTAATCTAACCGCAATGCTGCATCGGTCCTATGGGGGTAACGGGAACGTGCGCCATATCAACCTGGGAGAGGTGCTTTCTCTCGATGACCTCGAGTTTGCATGGGACGGCATGCACTTAACGGCAGCTGGAAATGACGTAGTGGCGACAAGACTTGTCGATCCAGTGCTCTCAATGTGGAGATGAGCCTGGCGTGCCTTTTTTAGATCCTGCCATTACGCTATTGATACGGTTGTGTCGTTTGAGCTGTTTCGTTTCGTCGAATTGATGTTTCGTGAGTTAGGAACCATTGCCTCAGGGTCACTGAGGAATCCCTTAGCAAAACGTCGACATATGCATTTATGGTTTGCGTGCAACGAACGCGGCGGTCAAGTTGTGCTTTGGATGTAAGAGAGTACGATCAAGATGAAGTACTTTCCTTCCACTCGCACCGCTATTCTGTATCTTTCGTACGACGGAATGCTGGAGCCGTTGGGCGAGTCTCAGGTCTTGAATTATTTGGAACGCTTGTCAGCAAGCTACGACATTACGCTCATTTCTTTCGAAAAGCGGAATGATATCCACGAAAAAAGCAGGCTCGTCAAATTCAAAGCAAGGTTTGAGAAAATTGGTATTGACTGGCACCCGCTTCGGTACCACAAGAGTCCTCCCATTTTGTCAACGGTTTACGATGTTGCTCGTGCATGGTGGTACGCGTGGCGTTGGCAGAGACGTCACGAGTCGGGCATCGCGCACGCACGTGGTTATGTGGCTGGGCTGGTGGCACTGTTGATCAAACAGCGTCCGCGCATTCGATTTCTGTTTGATATGAGAGGATTTTGGCCAGAAGAAAAAGTCGAAGCCGGTCACTGGGCAACCAACAGTCTCCCCTACCGAACGGCTAAATGGTGCGAGCGTCTTTTTTTTGAGCGGTCTGATGCCATTGTGTCCTTAACCGCTGCCGGGGTTCGTCAATTCAAGACGTTGGGCTACAAGATTGATCCGGACGTGCCGGTCAAGGTGATTCCCACCTGCGTCGACATGCATCGGTTTTGTTCTGGACCGAGAAACCAGGGTTTGATTGACTCGCTCGGTCTGGCAGGGTCTACGGTGATTGGGTGTGTCGGCACGATGAGCGGCTGGTATCTCCGACAGGACATGTTGGCGTATCTTGCGTTTGTTTCGTCTCAGCTAGCCAATGTCAAAGTGTTGGTGGTGACACGTGAAGACCATCATTGTTTACAAACCGACGCAGAATTGGCGGGACTCAATTCCGGTCGACTTGTACTTGTGCGGGCGACATTTGAAGAGATGCCGCGGTTAATACGATTGATGGACTGTGGTTTGTTTTTTATCAGGCCTACATTTTCAAAAAAAGGTTCAGCGGCCACGAAACTTGGCGAATTTCTTGCCTGTGGTGTGCCGGTAGTTATTAACGCTGGTGTTGGTGATTCAGATCGTATTGTTAGACGTGGTCGAGCCGGTGTCGTGTTGCCTGATACCTCCCAGAAATCTTTTGAAGATTCAATGGAAGCCGTTCAGGCTATGCTCACCGACTCGGATGTGCGGCATCGATGTCGCCGTACGGCACAGGATATCTTTGACCTTGATCAGGGGGTACAGTCATACAAGACCCTCTACAACCAACTGCTTCGGGAAACTCATGCTAATGAGTTTTAAACAGAAGTTCTGTGGCTTTGATGTTCGAGCGTGTGTTGTCGGCAGTTATGTTCTGTTCCGGTCTCTAGAAGATTGCGAAGGTCGTATCACAATTACCGGAGGCCAAGGGTGACAGAACCGTTGGTATCGCTATGTGTGCCGACGAGA
>CAUZRA010000089.1:0-5994 GCA_963582035.1 Vicinamibacteria bacterium
TGCTTGTTCGAGTGCCTCATCGCGAAACACAGCAGTCATGGCATTGTAAATAGGGTCGTAGGTGGCGATCCGATCAAGACTAGCTTGGCAGACCTCAACCGCAGAGATATCGCCAGAACGAACCCCGTCTCTGATTTCGATGATGTTCCAGTCAAGGACTGGTTTTGAGGTCGGCATGCTTTGTTCTATCCAATTACCCGCGGTACGCGGAAGTAGCCACCGTGTTCTTGGCCGGGTACCTTTCTGCTATCGGGTGCGTTTTCGAGCGTGTCCTCTCGCGAAAGCGACGGGCGGATTTGGTCCATCCGTCGCCGATCGGCAGGTTCACTTTCGCTGCAGTTCATCTCTACCGTCGTCGTGTCGACTTCCTGTAGCCGTTCGGCGTACCGTAGGATGTCGCCTAATTGACGGGTGAACAACGCAGCCTCTTCATCGCTGAGTTGAAGGTGTGCTAGTTCGGCGATGCGGTTTACATCACGTCGCGTTAACTGATTGGCCATGTTCAGCACCCTACCATATGGACGTGAGAGCATAGAAACGTGGCAGATTCACTCTTCGGTCGATCGCGTGACGTCGTCGAGGCTGCTCTCCCTGATAGAGAGCCAGTAATTTGTCCACTTTGTCAGCGTGAGCCGCAGTTGTTCGCGGTTGATTTTCAGGGATTTTTCCTGGCGAGATGCCCGGTGTGTAGGCTTGAGTTTCAGCACCCCCGACCTCTTTTCGATCAACTCGGAGACGCTGTCTATAACGAGTCATACCATCCTGAGGATCACCGTAATGTTGATGGAACTCGCGTCCGTATATTCATGCGGCAGCTATCCCAGCTTGAGGGATATATGTCAGCGAGTCAGGCTACGGTGCTCGATGTCGGTTGTGGTGCCGGAGCGTTTCTTGACTTCGCGGCGGAGCGAGGTTGGGAGGTTGCGGGTACCGATGTGGCGGTGACGAACGCGGTCCGGCAGAGTGGTGTCAAGGTCTGGGAAGGGACGTTATCAGGTATTACGTTTACCGCAGAGCGGTTTGCCGCGATTCGGTTTAATCATGTGTTAGAACACACGCAAAACCCACTCGCTGAACTACAGCGTGCACGAACCTTGATTACTGATGACGGTGTGCTTCTTGTGGGTGTCCCGAATATTGCAGGCTTGAGCATACGGCTCAAAAGTTTGCAAAGTCGTATGGGGCTAAAAGATCAATGCTGGAAACACTACGGTGCGTTACATCACCTCTGGTTTTTTACGCCGGCGACGTTGAGTGCCCTTGTTCGAGAAGCCGGTTTTGAGGTGATTGCATGGGAAACCCCCGTGACCGATAGAAGCGATCGGTCTGGCTGGATAAGCGCCGTAGCTCGTGCGCCACTTGAAGTGTTAGGTCTCGGAGGTATTCTCGACTTGTACGCTCGACCACGCTAATAAGAGTGGATTCAACCAGATTAGTGACTTGAGTGGTAGTCCAGTTCCCCGGCTTCGATGCGAAGGGGTAGACGATTTTCTAGCGGTGGCAGCGGACACGTCGTATGCGGGTTAAATGCGCACGGTGGGTTGTATGCCTGATTAAAATCAACGATTGTTGACCCTGCCTCAGGAGCGGGTGCATATAAGAATCTCGCAGCAGGATAGGTTTCTTTTCCGCTGGTGAGGTCGCGAAAAATGAACCAAAGCCGACTACCTGAATCAATAGTTGTCATGGTGAGTTCTTGCCCATGCACTGTGAGCTTTACGGAGCCGCTACTGCGGAACGTTTCCACGTCGCCCAATATGTTGGGTAGTTCGAGAAAGCGAGGTTCCTCATGCGGAATAAATATGCCTCGCATGCGGTAGGACTCGTCTGGTGGGAACCAACGAAGGCCAGTAAAATCACGCCGGATCTCACTGTCACGGTCTCGCATTCTAATAGCGAGACGATCCCCGCTGTAATGTCCAAACAGCGTCAGAGGACCGATAGTCACGGCCGGGGGCTCAGTGCCTTCAAATGGCCATAGTGTTGCAGAACTGACATCTTGCCCATCGACGGAGAGCGCCTGACCTTCTATAGCCTGAACCGAGATAGAGCCATCTAGTAGCGTAAACAGGCCAGCCATTTCTGGCCCACTACTCAGGACGATGTCGTTCAATGGAGACGTTCCAAACGAGCTGGTTCCTTCAGTCAAAAAGAACAACCCTGCAACGGTAAGCCAGCCATCTTCAGCGGTTAGACTCGCTTCTCGGTCAGCGCGCCACGTGTTGATTTCTGTGTCGTACTCCTGTGCGCCGACGGGTATTGTCACGGTAACGAGCACAGTGAACCAAGTGGAAATTCGAAGCCGACGGATGGTTAGGCCTGACATGTGCATTGATTCTAGCAGTCCGACAGCATCTTAAACCGAAGACCTGTCAGCTTTCGTCGCGGAAGCGTTTTAGCAATGAGAGATTGCCGAGGTCCAAGGGGTCAGCAGTGATATCGGACGGACGTCCACCACCTTTTTTTGGAGTTTCAAGCACCATGGGTAAATGACGGAATCTAGCGTCCTGGACGAGACGTTTGAATGGTTCCGCACCGAGGTGCCCTTGGCCGATTCCGTCATGCCGGTCCACACGGCTACCGAGAGGTTTCTTTGAGTCGTTCAGATGAAATACGGTTAGTCGGTTTAAACCAAGTATTTTGTCGAACTCATTAAAGACCTGTTCGTAACCGGTTTCGGAAATGATGTCGTACCCAGCCGCCACGAGGTGGCAGGTGTCAAGACAGAATGCAACCTGCGACGGGTCGTCTAGATGATCGATCATGGCCCGTAGCTGTTCAAATCGATGTCCCAGCATCGTGCCTTGGCCCGCGGTGTGTTCTAAAAGTAGGGGCGTTGGTCCCGATTGCCGGAATTGTGCTGTGGCGATGCCTTCGGCGATGCGCTTTATTCCATCAGTCTCCGTGCTCGTAGTGTAGGCACCTGGGTGGAGAACAACACCTGCAAGACCGAGTTGATCGCCACGGGCGAGCTCGTCTTCTAATGCGGCAATTGATTTTTCTCTGAGTGTTTCATCCGGAGCAGCAAGATTGATGAGATAGCTGGCATGCGATACAGCCGGAAGGTTGAGGCGGGTAATACGCGCTCTAAACTCTGCGATGTCTTTATCGTCGAGTGGACGACCACGCCATTGGTTCGAATTTTTTGTAAAGATTTGTAACGATTCGCAGCCTGTCGCTTCTGCCCGATCGATAGCGCGCGTGATACCTCCGGCGATGGATAAGTGAGCGCCGAGTCGTGGTCCGATCATGACAAGATATTTGAGCGAATATTGTAAGTGGCTTGCGTCATGGGCCAGTGGTGAAAGACCATTGATGTTTCATATATCGTAGCTATTCTTAAACTTATGAGTACAAATTCTTTTAATACCAAGCAATCTTTATCAATCGATGTCGGTGGCGACGTCGAAATATTTAGTCTAAAGAAGCTAGAGGAATCAGGTTATCCGGACGTGGGACGCTTACCGTATTCCCTGAAAATCCTGCTTGAAAACATGCTGCGTCGAGAAGATGGGAATTCGGTCAAGGCCGATGACATCGAGACATTAGCTCGTTGGAAACCCGGTGTTTCCAAAGAGATTTCTTTTATGCCGGCGAGAGTGCTTCTGCAGGACTTTACCGGTGTGCCGGTAGTCGTTGATCTCGCGGCGATGCGCGATGGGGTTGTGCGGCTTGGTGGAGATGCAAATCTTGTGAATCCATTACAGCCGGCCGAACTGGTTATTGACCACTCGGTACAAGTTGATCATTTCGGCGTCTCGAATGCGTTCGAGTTGAATGCACAACTTGAGTTCTCGCGTAACCGAGAGCGTTATTCGTTCCTTAAATGGGGACAAGAAGCATTTAATAATTTTCGAGTGGTACCTCCCGATACCGGCATTGTTCACCAAATTAACGTCGAATACTTGGCGCGTGTTGTTTGCCGAGACACTACTGACGGTTCAACAGTGGCTTATCCCGATACTTTGGTCGGTACGGATTCGCATACGACGATGGTGAATGGGCTCGGAGTGATCGGATGGGGTGTAGGTGGCATTGAAGCGGAAGCCGCGATGCTCGGCCAACCGATATCGATGCTCATTCCGGAAGTAATAGGATTCCAGCTTTCCGGAAGGCTTCCAGAGGGAACTACAGCGACGGACCTTGTATTGACGATTACGGAACGTCTTCGCCAATACGGCGTTGTTGCAAAGTTTGTCGAGTTTTTCGGTGATGGACTGTCGTCATTGACGCTGCCGGATCGGGCGACCCTTGGCAACATGTCTCCGGAATACGGTTCGACCGTAGCGGTTTGTCCAATTGATCAGATGACGCTTGATTATCTTTGTTTAACGGGACGTGACGATTCGCAAACGCACTTGGTGGAGGCGTACGCTAAAGCGCAGGGACTTTTTGGGGCTGGCGGAGATGAATCGCTTTATAGCGACATCATTCAACTTGATCTGTCTACGGTCGTGCCGAGCATCGCGGGTCCAAAGCGTCCACAGGATCGTGTATCCCTTCACCAGGCTAAGGAAGGGTTTAAGAAGGTGTTGGCCGATTTGTCTGCGGGCCATAGCGCGCCAGTTTCGAAGGGTGAGGCTGCATCTGACACTGGGGCGGAACTGGAAGATGGTGCAGTTGTTATTGCGGCTATTACAAGTTGTACGAATACGTCGAATCCAAGTGTGATGATCGCTGCTGGGCTTGTGGCTCAGAAGGCTGTGGCCTGTGGATTGAAACCCAAGCCTTGGGTCAAAACTAGCTTGGCTCCAGGGTCAATGGTGGTGACTGAATATCTAACTGCTGCCGGGTTACTTGAACCGCTTGCTTCGCTCGGTTTCGGACTTGTTGGTTATGGCTGCACGACGTGTATTGGTAACAGTGGCCCGTTGCCAGAGGACGTCGCAGCAGAAATTCAACGGCGTGACTTGGTTGTTACATCTGTGTTGAGTGGTAATAGGAATTTTGAAGGACGCATCCAGTCGCTTGTACGTGCCAATTATCTTGCTTCACCCCCGCTCGTGGTCGCGTATGCGCTGGCCGGTCGCATGACGACGGATTTAACGACAGAGCCACTTGGCAAAGATACGGCAGGTCATGACGTGTTCTTGAAGGATCTATGGCCGTCTTCGCAAGAGGTGCAGGAGGCGATGAGTGCTGCAGTTCGAACAGACCAATTCATTGAAAAATACAGCACTGTTTTCGACGGCGACGAACGTTGGCAAGACCTTGCAGCGCCGACGGGTAAACAGTTTTTGTGGAGCTCTGATTCAACATACGTTCAGAACCCACCGTTTTTCGATGGCATGACGGCGGATCCCATACGCCCTACGGATATAACGGGTGCCCGGGTTCTTGCTCTGCTCGGTGATAGCGTGACGACCGACCATATTTCACCTGCTGGTGCGATACCGCCAGACGGACCGGCTGGAAAGTATCTGGTGTCCAGAGGTGTGGACCCGAAAGACTTTAATTCTTTCGGTAGCCGTCGTGGTAACCACGAAGTGATGATGCGTGGTACTTTCGCCAACATTCGGTTGCGTAACCAACTTGCCCCGGGAACGGAGGGAGGTTGGACGAGGTATCAGCCTGATGGTGAAGAGATGGCGATCTACGATGCTGGCATGCGTTACAAAAAAGAAGGAACGCCCTTGATCGTTATTGCTGGCAAGGAATACGGCTCAGGATCGTCTCGTGATTGGGCAGCTAAGGGGACGATGTTGCTTGGTGTTCGCGCGGTGATTGCCGAGAGTTTCGAGCGTATTCACCGAAGCAATTTGGTGTTTATGAGTGTACTGCCTCTTGTGTTTGAGCAAGGTGTTACCGCTACGACGCTTGGTTTAACGGGGCAAGAGTCGTTTTCCTTGTCCGGGATTGGCGATAGTCTTTCGCCGCGGAGTGAGCTTCGCGTTGTGGTGACGCGTGAAGATGGAACGGTGACGGATTTCGTTGTGACTGTTCGGATTGATACTCCAGAAGAACTGAACTATTACCATCACGGTGGAATCTTGC
>CAUZRA010000090.1:0-5992 GCA_963582035.1 Vicinamibacteria bacterium
GCTACATCATTTCGAGTGTGTTGATTTTGACACCAATATTGGCAGCGATTCTTTGGATCGAACCGTATCGCCGTGCCCGTTTGTTTAGTTTTCTTAATCCATGGGCTGATTCAATTGGCGATGGCTACCAACTGGTCCAGTCGCTGATTGCTGTTGGAACTGGCGGAGTGTTTGGTCGAGGAATGATGGATGGTGTGCAAAAACTTGGCTACCTTCCTGAACCGTATACCGACTTTATTTACGCGGTAATTTCAGAAGAGACTGGCCTGATCGGAGCGACCGTCATTCTTCTCTGCTTTGTGGTGATTACTTGGCGTGGGCTTCATGTGACACGGCATGCCCCAGACCGGTTTGGGGCTTTACTGGCTCTAGGCCTAACAACCATGATTGCCCTTCAAGCGTATATCAACATCAGTGTGGTTCTTGGTCTGTTGCCGACAAAAGGAATTCCTCTGCCTTTTGTCAGTTCAGGTGGTTCGTCACTATTGATCAGTTTACTTGGCATGGGGATGTTGCTGAATATTTCGCAGTACGCGTCGGCTGAAACATGACATGGATGAAGAGCAAGCAACCGGCCGTTGTTTCTGGATTATTGGTCTTGATTGGAGCTGATGTCACTGAGAGTACTTTTTGCGGGCGGGGGAACAGGGGGACACCTTTTTCCAGGGATAGCAGTCGCGCGAGCATTGGTCGATCGTTATCAGGACACCGATATTGTTTTTGCCGGAACAGGACGAGGGCTGGAAGCACGGGCTGTGGCGAAAGAAGGATTTATTTTCAAGAGAATCCGAAGCTCAGGGTTGGTCGGCAAGTCAACGGTTGCAAGGCTATATGCCTTGATGTTGGCACCAGTTACATTGCTGGATACGGTACGTATTTTGTTTCAGACCAGACCAGATTTGGTGATCGGGTTAGGCGGGTACAGCGCTGGTCCTCTGGTTCTGTTCGCTTCATTGACTGGAAAGACAACGATGCTGCTTGAACAAAATGTTGTGCCGGGAATGACGAATCGTCTATTAGCTTCATTCGTCCGCGCGGCTGCTGTTTCCTACGAAGAGTCAGCGCCCTTTTTCGGAGACAAGGCTTTTGTGAGTGGGAACCCCGTGCGAAAAGGGTTTTTTATGGCGCCAGATTCTCAATTGAGTAAGTCTCGTCGACCGCGTGTCTTAGTGGTTGGCGGTTCTCAGGGTGCTCATGCCATTAACGAGGCGATGATCGAGGCGGCTCCTATTATTGCTCGAGTACCCGGAGGTATTGACGTTACGCATCAGACCGGAGAGGCAGATGTTGATATCGTGCGGGGTGCTTACCGTCGCGCAGGGATTGATGCGCAAGTCGAATGTTTTTTTGACCTGATGGATGAGGAAATGCATGCGGCCGATCTGGTCGTGTGCAGGGCAGGTGCGACGACACTTTCCGAAGTCGCAGCTGCCGGGCGACCGTCACTGATCGTGCCATTTCCACATGCGGCGTATGACCATCAGCGAAGCAATGCGCAGGTAATGGTAGATGCTGGTTCTGCTGACCTAGTAGATGAAACAGATCTAAGCACGTGTTTCGCAAATAGATTATTGGATTTGATCGCGGATCGTGAGCGTTTGCAGGCGATGTCACAAGCGGCTTTTCGTCTCGCAAGGCCTAACGCTGCGGAAGCAATCGTGAACCGAGTCACTGAGTTGTTAAAGCTTTCGACTTCTTAAAGTAGGACGAATGTGTGCTTGAACAAGTTAAACGTGTGCATATGGTTGGCATCGGCGGGATTGGAATGAGTGGTATTGCGCAACTTCTCCACACTCTCGGTTATGAGGTTGGTGGTTCGGACCTCGTATTGTCGCAGTCCGTTCAGCGGTTGCAGAACGCCGGAATCAGAGTGTGCAAAGGACATGATTCAAGTTATCTCGATGCGCCAGATCTAGTCGTGGTCTCGTCTGCAGTGCCGGACAATAACCCTGAAGTGGTTGAGGCAAGGCGGCGGCAAATACCGATTTGTGGTCGCGGAGAGATATTGGCAGAGCTTGCACTTCTCAAGCAGTCTGTGGCGGTAGCTGGATCGCACGGCAAAACTACGACTACTTCAATGGTTGCTGTCTTGTTGGAGGCAGCTGGTTTCGATCCGACGGCTGTGATCGGAGGAGTAGTGCGGGCATTTGGTGGCAATACCAGGCATGGAAACGGCGCGTTCATCGTTTTGGAGGCGGATGAAAGCGATAGGTCGTTTCTTCATCTCAGACCCGACATAGCTGTCCTCACTAATATTGATGATGAGCATCTTGATGCCTATGACGGTTTTGATGGTCTCACTGCGGCATTTGAGGAGTTCGCGAATCGCGTGCCTAACACGGGTCGTGTTGTTGTGTGTGTTGACGATCCGATTTTGGCAGTTATAGCGAAACGTTTAGCAAGTCGAGCATTGACCTACGGTACTGACGACACAGTCGCGGCCATTCGTGCCCATGACATTGTTCTTAAATCAGCCGGTTCGAGTTGCCTGGTAACAATCTCTCTTGGTGAGACAACGAAAGAAATAACGCTTCGCTTGAGTGTACCCGGACAACACAATGTGAGTAACGCGCTCGCTGCAATTGCTACAGCAACTTGCCTCGGTATTGATACTGAGACTGCAGTCAATGCTCTAGAATCGTTCGCTGGTGTGGAACGGCGATTTCAACGTTATCGCACGTCAAATAATATTGATGTCGTCGATGACTATGCTCACCATCCAACCGAGATTGCTGCCGTAATCGACACGGCAAGACTGAGTTGTCCTCGGCGTCTCGTTGTGTTGTTTCAGCCGCACCGTTATACAAGAACTGCTCGATTGCTCGCTCGTTTTGGGGAGACGCTCGCGTGTGCCGACGAAGTACTGCTCACTAATGTGTACGCGGCAAGTGAGTCTCCGATCGAAGGCGCTGATGCATTCGCAATAGCTGCAGAGATCAAGAACATCGCTCCAATACCAGTGCAGGTAGTTGATAGTGTGGACCTTGCAGTTGAGCGCGCAGCTGCATCTGTTGATGTTGGCGACATGCTCGTTGTGTTGGGTGCAGGGTCGATTAGTAAAGTTGCGAAAAAAGTGGTCGATTCTATTGAGCAAAGGCGATGGTCATGACGGTACATATTCGTCCTGACAAGCGATTTCATCGAGCCCGCTTAAAGCCGGTTCGGAGACGGCAAGGTGCATCCTATCTAAAGGTGATTGCTCGGATTATCGCGATCGCTGTTCTGGCATTTGGGTGTGCGTATTGGTTATTGGAAACGGTCCGAAATACGTCGTTGCTCAGGATAGAAACAATTACCGTTATAGGAAATAATCGTCTTTCGGCTGGCGAGGTAACCGCGTTAGTAGAGTCCTTACATGGACAGAATCTTCTTCTCGCCGACCTTGACGAATCGCGACATCATTTACGTGCTACCGGTTGGATCGAAGACGCGACACTGAGGCGAGTATTGCCATCGACTATCGAAGTTGTGGTTAACGAGCGTGAACCGGTTGGACTTGGACGTTTCGGTTCGGCGTTGTATCTCATTGATTCAGAAGGGGTGATTCTCGATGAATTTTCACCAAGATTTCGGGATTTAGATTTGCCAATAATTGATGGATTATCAGTTGGTGTAGATGGTGATGACAGAGGTATCGATAAACGGCGAGCTGCCTTAGTGACCGAATTACTCTCAGATATCGAACGTCAGGCACCGAGATTGTCGGAACTGTTGTCCCAGGTTGATGTTGCTGACCCACACGATGCGGTCGTCTTACTCAGCGGAGATCCCGTGTATATCCACCTCGGAGCAGAGCAGTTCGCAGAACGACTGCAAACATACGAGGAACTAAAACCGTTGCTTAGTGCTCGAGTGAGTGATGTGGATTATGTCGACTTGAGGTTTGATGGCCGCATTTATGTGCGGCCTCTTGATGAACAATAATGATTTTTAGTGAGAGATTGTGAATGGTTGAAATGGATTCAAACGTAGGGCGTGCGTATCGAGACGAAGGCCGCGAAAGCTGTTATCGGAGGAAGAGTGGCGCGTAACGAACAATACGTTGTTGGGCTTGATGTTGGCAGTTCTAAGGTGACCGCCATTGTCGGTGAAGCGATGGAGGATGGGAACCTGGAAATTATTGGAACTGGCCTGGCTGACGCAAAAGGTATTCGTCGTGGTGTCATCGTTAACTTAGAGGAATCTGTGGATTCCATTAAAAGAGCTCTTGACGACGCCGAGCTAATGGCTGGCGTCGACATTGAGTCTGTTTACCTGGGACATTCTGGCGGACATGCACAAGCGATAAATAGCCGAGGTGTTGTTGCGGTCTCTGGCGCACATCGTGAGATCACTCGGGAAGATGTCCGCCGAGCAATTGATGCGGCGAAGGCGCCGCCAGTGCCAAATGGATATGAGGTTTTGCACGTCTTGCCGCAGGATTTTGTTGTTGATGAACAAGAACAGATTATTGCGCCAGTTGGCATGATTGGATCTCGCCTTGAGGTTCAAACGCACATTGTGACTTCCAAACAATCGGCTAGTGAAAACGTGGTGGCGAGTGTCAACCGTGCGGGGGTTAAAGTAAACGACACGGTTCTTGAGCAACTAGCAGCAGCGGAAGCAGTTTTGACACCGGACGAAAAAGAATTAGGTGTCGCGGTTATTGATATAGGTCACGGTGTAACCGATTACGCGGTCTATGAACGCGGAAGTTTGTGGCATACCGGTGCAGTCATGCTGGGTGGTGAGCTTTTCACGGAAGACCTCGCTGTTGGACTTCGGACGCCTATCGCAGATGCGGAGAGGACGAAACGCCGCGATGGCTGTGCGTTAAGCAATTTAGTTGATGAAGAGCAGCTCATTGATGTTGCCAGTGTTGGCAATAGACAGCCTAGGCGGGTGAAGCGATGTCTTGTTGCGGAAATTTTGCAGCCTCGGGCCGAAGAAATTTTTCATTTGTTATCAGATGACATCAGGAAAAATGGTTTTGAGCAGTCGCTCAACGCTGGCCTTGTACTGACTGGTGGCGGTTCGGCACTTGAAGGAATGACAGAGATTGCTGAGCAGATTTTTGATTTGCCTGTTCGCAGGGGTAGCCCACTTGGTGTCAGAGGACTCACTGATCATATTGATAACCCTGCTTTTTCAACAGCAGTTGGTCTCGTGATGTATGCCCATCGAATCCATGTAATAGATAAAGAACAGACTCCAGTTAGAGTGCTAGATCGTGTGTGGGCAATGTTGAGATCATTTTCATCGTGGGTCTAGTAGAACGCAACGGCGAGGAGGATAGGTATGTCAGAATCCGGTGAAATGATTGGTGATGTGGATTTAGGTGCCGATAGGGATATGCGTATGGAGCTTGGCGAAAACCCACAGCCGGGAGCCCGAATCAAAGTAATTGGTGTCGGTGGTGGTGGTAGTAATGCAGTAAACCGCATGGTTACATCCGGTTTAAGCGGCGTGGAGTTTATCGTTGCTAATACCGATGCTCAGGCGCTCGCGGCGAACGCTGCTCCTCGGCGGTTGCAAATTGGTGAGAAGTTAACCAAAGGACTTGGTGCTGGTGCAGACCCAGCGATCGGCCGGCAGGCGGCACTAGAAAATACTGAGGACATAATTAACGCACTCGATGGTGCCGACATGGTATTTGTTACCACAGGATTGGGTGGGGGTACCGGTACGGGAGCCGCACCGGTAATCGCTGGGCTTGCTAACGAACTCGGTGCGTTAACAGTGGCGGTTGTTACGAAACCATTTAGATTTGAGGGCAAGCGAAGAGCGCAGCAGGCTGAGCGTGGACTTCAAGAGCTACGCGATACGGTAGATACAGTGATTGCAATACCTAACGACAGATTACTGGAGACAATTGAAGCGAATACAAGCGTGAACGATGCGTTCGCTGTTGCTGACGATGTGCTTCATCAAGCGATTTATGGGATATCTAACCTGATCCATGTTCCTGGTCAGATCAACCTAGACTTCGCAGATGTTAAGGCGATCATGTCTG
>CAUZRA010000091.1:0-5931 GCA_963582035.1 Vicinamibacteria bacterium
AGGGTCTTATTACTGAATGTCTTTTCGGGAAACAACGAGGATTCAGTTACTGTTTGTCGCTTTCAGGAGTTGTGGACGGAATGAGATATAGTCTAAGCAATAAGTGACCATCGGGTTCCAACACGCGGGGTCGTAGTTCAGCTGGTTAGAACGTCGGCCTGTCACGCCGAAGGTCGCGAGTTCGAGTCTCGTCGGCCCCGCCATTTTCATTTAAATGGGCAGCGATGCGCTGCCCATTTCCTCTTTAATTCGGACGATGTCTAGTGTAAGGATTCTGTGATGTCGGGATTAAAGCCAGCGATTTTCCTTGATCGTGACGGCACGTTAAATGTTGACGCCGGTTATTTAGATCGTAAAGAGCGATTAACGTTATTTCCGTGGAGTCTTGAGTCTGTCCGATTATTGCGGCGTGCAGGGTATGCCGTGGTTGTTGTGACTAATCAGGGTGGCGTTGCCCGTGGGATGATAGAAGAGTCTTTTGTCGAAGAGGTACATGGGATCATCCAATCGCGACTTGCTGATATTGGCGAAGAACTTGATGGACACTACTACTGTCCGCATGAACCCGCTGCATCGATCGAAGCATTTCGTGTTGATTGTGACTGTCGTAAGCCGAAGCCGGGCATGGTCACCCGTGCTGTTCGGGACCTTGGGTTGGACATCAAAAGGTCCGTGGTTATTGGCGATAAGTGGAGCGATGTTCGCCTTGCAAAGCAAACCGGTGCGCGTAGCGTCCTTGTGCGGACCGGTTATGGACGCAGTCAAGAAAAACTCCGCCAGGAGGGACTATCAGCTGATGTTGTTGTCGATACGCTGATGGATGCTGTGAATTGGATTTTGCGTCATCCTGTTACTGCAACTCAGTAGAATTTTTCTACTGTGGTACGATGCCGTAAGGCATGGCTTTTCGACAGATTATTGGTCACCGGACCGCGCTTGAACTCGCAGCGCGAGCTCTTGTCCGTGGCTCACTCCCACCTAGCCTTTTGTTAACCGGTCCAGAAGGTATTGGGAAGGGACTTGTTGCTCAGAGCATTGCCCAGGCAATGAATTGTTTAAACCCGCGTATGGGTTCTGGATCCGACACTATTGCAATAGACGGCTGTGGCAGTTGTAGTGTGTGTAGTCGTATCGACCGAAGTGTATTTCCGGATTTCATCGTGGTTAAGCCGACTGAGACTGGCTCGAAAACTATTGAGAGTGAAACGGGAGTAATAAAAATTGATCAGTTGCGATCTGTTTTTGACCAGGCAGCGTATCGTCCGTTTGAGGCAAAGCGTCGTGTTGTCGTTATCGATCAAGCTGAAAAGATGGAAGCTCGTGCGCAGAGTGCTTTTCTGAAGAATCTTGAAGAACCACCAACCTCAACGCAATTTATTCTTGTCACGTCTCGTCCTGACATGCTGCTCGGGACCGTTCGGTCCCGATGTCCACGATTGCGGTTTGGCTTTTTGGCGGTTGACGAGATTGTTGAGATACTTCTTGGAACTGAAGGACGTGAGGAAAAACTATATCGTGCCGCAGCGGCAACGTCTGGAGGGAGCGTCGGGCGAGCCTTGAAAATAGCGACAGGTGAATTCTCGACGTCGCGTGATGCTGCTCTCAAATTTCTCGATGTAATTTCTTCGGCTCGTGATGTCCGAGCAAAATTATCTAGTGCAAAAGCATTCGTGCCGGCGACGGGCAAACGTCGGACACCTGCCGCCGATCGCCAAGAGCTTCGGCTCAGGTTGGAGTCAGTGAGTGCGTTGCTTCGTGATATAGAAGCTGTTACAGCGGGTACCAGTATCCCTTTGGTAAATGCGGATGTTTCAGGAAAGATTAGAAAAATAGCGAAAGAATTTAGCGGTATCCGAAGTCGGCTGGCCTTTTCGATTGTTCATCAAGCGATCGATGCTGTGGATCGTAACGGGAGTCCCAAGGTTGTTGCTGATTGGGTCGCTTCTAGGCTTTGACGTTTCATGCGTTCACAGATTTCGCCGGCAGTTGTAGACGTTAAGTTCGATTCGGTCCACCGAATGTGTGGTGTTCTACTCAAAGGCTTCGACTTTGACTCAGCCTAAGGTGCCATTCCGGCCACGGATCGGAATTACGCTCGGAGACCCGGCTGGCATTGGGCCAGAGGTCGGGCGTAAAGCGGCTAGCTGTCAGGAGATTCTCCAAGTTTGTGAGCCCGTTTTGTATGGCTCGGAAGATATTGCCGACGAATTTGTCGGGCGTGAGTCCGCCGAAGCAGGCATGTCATCCTACACGGCAGTCGAGAAAGCGGTACGCGATGCGCTTGACGGGGTTATTGATGGAATCGCGACAGCACCAATCTCGAAGTCGGCATGGGCACTCGCTGGACTACCCTGGCGAGGACATACGGAATGTTTAGCGGCATTAACAGGCGCTGCTGAAGTAAGGATGCTTTTTTATTCCAGTCGACTCATAGTTGCTCTGGCCACGGTTCATATATCACTTGCTGATGTATCGAAAATGTTGACCAAAGAATGTCTAAAAGTGACTATCGAATTGACTCATAAGGAGCTCCCACATTTTGGTATCGAGCAACCGAGACTCGTTGTGTCTGGTTTAAACCCACATGCTGGTGAAGATGGGCTGATGGGTGACGAAGAACAACGTGTAATCACCCCAGTCGTACGAGATTGTCGGCGTCTAGGAATTGCCGTATCGGGACCGATATCAGGTGACACGGTGTTCCAGCGCGCGGCCAAGGGAGAATTCGATGCTGTCATTGCCTGTTATCACGACCAAGGACTAATTCCTGTCAAACTTCTAGCATTTGGTAAGGCTGTCAATGTTACTCTGGGTTTGCCAATCATTCGAACATCAGTTGATCATGGCACGGCATTTGATATTGCGGGTGAAGGCCGAGCCGACCCGTCAAGTATGATCGCCGCAGTGCACTTAGCCGCACAACTGGCCACGGAGCGAGCTGCGGCGTTACGAGTCGACTAACAAACCGAGGACGATGCCGGACAGTTCGCCTGCCGAACAACCGATAGCCGAGAACCGTAAAGCTCGTCACGAGTACCACATCTTCGACACCTACGAAGCTGGCATCGTATTACTCGGGACTGAAGTCAAATCGATTCGAGAAGGTCGCGTAAATTTAAAAGAGAGTTACGGCCGGATCGAAAAGGGAGAAGTGTTTCTGCATAATCTTCATGTCAGTCCTTATAGCCACCGTGGTTACGCCGAGCACGAACCGCTCCGCAGACGCAAACTCTTATTGACTCGTCAGGAGATCCACAAGCTCACGGTGAAAATATTGGAGCGTGGGTTTACGCTCGTGCCTGTGCGTATGTACTTCAAGCATGGACTTGTAAAAGTGCGACTCGGTATCGCAAAAGGCAAAAAGACGCATGACAAACGTGAAACCCTTAAGCAACGGCAAATTGATCGTGAAACTCGCGCAATGTTGAAGGACCGTTCTCGATGAAGGTACTTGTGACCGGTGCTAAAGGACAACTTGGCTCTACGTTCGTCCGCGTTCTTGGCGACAGCTATGAAGTGGTTGGAACTGTTCGCGATGAACTCGATCTTACCGATGATATTTCTGTTCGTGCAGTTATTTCTGAAGTACGTCCAGATCTGATCCTGAATTGTGCAGCTTATAATGAGGTCGATTCGGCTGAGAGTTGTCCTGAGACCGCTCTTGCTGTCAACGCTTTTGGTGTGCAGGCACTTGCCGTAATGGCGGCTGAGTTTAGTTCGACCCTGGTACACTTTAGTACTGACTTTGTGTTCGATGGGAATACATCGAAGCCATACTCGGAAGCCGATACTCCGAATCCTCAAAGTGTTTACGCGACTTCGAAGTTATTGGGGGAGTGGTTTGCCGCGGAGACACCCCAGCATTATGTAATTCGTGTCGAAAGTCTTTTCGGCGGCAAAGGTTTGCGAAGAAGTAGTCTCGATTTATTGGCTGATGCTTTACTTGAAAAAGAATCGGTTCGTGCGTTCACCGACCGCGTTGTATCGCCGAGCTACGTTGAAGACGTCGCCGAAGCAACGATTAAAATATTGACACGAGGGTTACCCAACGGGTTGTATCACTGCGTGGGATCTGGAAGTGCATCTTGGTTTGATGTTGTGGCTGAGTTGGCTTCTCGGCTTGAAATGGCCACGCCAATTCAACCGATAACCCTGAAGGACATGGACCTGCCAGCAAAACGACCCCAATTCAGTGCGCTTTCAAACAGAAAATTGGCTAGTGCGGGTGTGGTGATCCCGTCATGGCAAGACGCCGTTAGGCGTTATGCGGATACGCGTCTTAAATACATCGATGAAAATCGTTGAAAAGCGCGCATTAAGTTAGGGTGGCATCGACAAGCTCGGCGATCCGTTCGGCAATAGCGAAAGCGGCCGTTAGTCCTGGTGAATCGATTCCAGCAGCGTGGATCAGTCGAGGGATTTGAGAATCTCGGGCGATTTTAAAATCCGAGAAGGCTATATGTGCAGGAGCGCATCGGGCGCGGATTCCACTCCCGCCTGGTTTTAGTTGGTCGATTGTTAATGATGGGAGAAAGCGGCATGCCGCTTTCTGGAAGTGTTCCAGTGAATCTCGATTCGATTCGTAATCATTTTTTTGATTTTGATAGCGAGCTGTTGGTCCAAGCGTTACGGTTCCCCATGCTGTCCGGGTCGCATGCACGCCAAGGCCATGACCACTGGCGGCTGGTAGTGGATAGACGAGGCCTCTAATGAGATGTTCGGCCGAAGAAGTCAGTTCTGCGTAGTCCCCACGAACCGGATAGATCGTAAACCGATCGCCGCCGAAGGCAGCCGACACTTCGTCGGCATAAAGACCACCCGCATTCACGACACTACGAGCCATGATTGTCTCGTGTTTCGTTCGTAATTCAAGTTCATTTACAGAGTCAGAACTTCCTTCGAGTTGTGTGCTTGGTAGGAGCGCAACATCTCTGGCGGTCGCCTCTTTAACAAGTGTCCGTATTAGCGATTCGGCCTCCACGATTCCCGTTGAGGGGGACCAGAGTGCCGCTGCTGCCTCAACGTAAGGCTCGCGATTCCTGATAAATGCGCGGTCGACGAGTTCTAGGTTTTTAACGCCGTTTGCGAGTCCTAGCGTCGCTAGAGTTTCTAGGTCGGCGATGTTATCGCTGTTCGCGACTATAAGTTTACCGCTGCGTTTGTGGGGAATATCGTGCTTCTGACAAAAGGAATAGAGTCGCTCGTTCCCTTCCACGCATAATTTTGCCTTCATAGAATCAGTGGGATAGTAAATGCCAGCATGGATGACACCACTGTTGTGGGTGCTGCCGCCATGGCCGAAACGTTGTTCGCGTTCTAACACACACGTTGCGTAACCGCGTCTGGCAGCAGCACATGCTATGGAAAGTCCGACTACACCTCCGCCAATAATTGCAACGTCGATCGCTTCGTTGGGTTTAGCCACTCGTATTTATGGATTGTGTCACGTGCCACCGATCCGTCATACTTCTTGATTGTGTTTGACGAATTATCTGAAAAAATAAGCTCTAAGAGCATCCGTGCCGGAGTAATCGGTCTCGGGTATGTCGGACTTCCCCTTGCGGTCGAATTTGCAAAGACAGGTGTGGCGGTAGTCGGGTTTGACGTTGATAGGGAAAAGATCGACTCGATATTACGCGGTGAGTCCTACATATCTGATGTTGATAGTGAAGCTGTATCAAGGGTGGTTAGCGACGGAACATTGGTAGCGACCACAGATTTTTCTCAGCTCGCTGCCGTCGATACGATCAACATCTGTGTGCCGACACCGCTTCGTAAGACAAAAGATCCGGACCTCTCCTATGTTATCAAGGCCGTTGAACAAATTGCTGCGTATCTGCGGCCAGGGCAGGTGGTGATTCTCGAGTCAACTACATATCCAGGGACGGTGACCGAAGTCGTCCAGCCAAGGCTCGAGAAGAACGGGTTACG
>CAUZRA010000092.1:0-5898 GCA_963582035.1 Vicinamibacteria bacterium
AGACATCCCGATGAACTAATCGGTCAAGTGACAGTGATACAGCCGTTTCAAGACCAACGATACCGAATGGCGCCTCAGCAAATTCTTGCGCTTTTTCGTCGGCATGATGCGGTGCATGATCCGTTGCGATCACGTCGATCGTTCCATCTGCCAACCCTGAAAGCATCGCATCACGATCAACTGCAGCACGCAAAGGTGGATTCATTTTGAACTGATTTGGATCGTACCGAAGATCTTCATCGGTCAAAATAAAATGATGCGGCGTGACCTCGCAGGTCACACGAACATCTCGTTCTTTGCCAACCTGAACCGCACGAAGCGATTGCCGCGCGCTCATATGCGCAACATGGACAGCGCCGCCCGTCAACTCACTGAGGCTAACGTCACGCTCGACCATAATCGATTCACACTCCCCGGGAATCCCACGAAGGCCAAGTGCGCTCGCTCGGTAACCTTCATGCGCTACGCCATCGCCTTTGAGCGATGGTTCTTCACAGTGGTTAATAACCGGCATATCAAACATAGATACGTATTCGAGAGTGCGCCGCATCATGAGCGCACTGGCAATAGGGTGTCCGTCATCTGATACCCCTACGCACCCCGCTGCTTTTAGAGCACCGACCTCCGTCATCTGTTCACCACGAGAACCTAACGACGCCGCACCGATCGGGTAGACCTTAGCGAGAGCCGCCTCACTCGCCCGATGCAGTATTTCTTCTGTAATTCCAACGTGATCGTTCACCGGATCAGTATTTGGCATACATGCCGCTGCCACAAATCCACCAGCCACTGCAGCCGCCGCACCAGAAGCGATCGTTTCCTTATGTTCTTGGCCTGGTTCTCGAAAATGGACATGCATATCGATAAAACCCGGACAAAGAATCAATCCCGCAGGAATCGGTACCACTAAAGAGGCATCCACAGGAAGGTCAGGACCAATAGCAGCGACGTGCTCTCCTTCAATGCGTATATCTAACTTCCCATTTAACCCTTGAACAGGGTCAACCACATGCCCACCCTTCAATAGGACGGATACTACCGTCACGAAACCTCCTCGTCGCCCTCTACACCGGCAAGTAAATACAAGACCGCCATCCGTATTGCCACACCATTCGCCACTTGTTCCAAAATAACAGAACAGGGCCCATCAGCTAGTTCTGATGACACCTCAACACCACGGTTTATCGGGCCGGGGTGCATGATGATGGCACCCGGCTTTGCCCTTTCCATACGTTTCGATGTCATGCCATATAGCGCGAAGTACTCGCGCAGTGATGGGAAAAAGTGGCCATGCATCCGTTCCAATTGGACGCGCAGCAACATAACAACATCAGCATCTGTGACCGCCTCATCAACCGAAGTGGTCGCATGCACGCCAAAACGCTCAATGCCGACTGGAATCAAGGTGGATGGTCCACATACACAAATCTCGGCACCAAGTGCTCTCAGCAATTGTATGTTTGAGCGGAGAACACGACTGTGAAGAAGATCTCCGACGATAGCTACCTTCAGGCCGTCAAACTGAGATTTCCGTTCTCTGATAGTAAACGCGTCAAGCAGCGCTTGTGTCGGATGCTCGTGCATCCCATCACCAGCATTAACTACCCTCGCACTGCAACCATCAACCACCAAATGACAGGCCCCGGATGCCGCATGACGTAAAACAATCATGTCCGGTGCCATTGCCTCTAGATTACGAGCGGTATCTATCAATGTCTCGCCCTTAAGCATGCTGGACGTACTACCTACCATATTCAACGTGTCCGCACTTAGTCGTTTTTCGGCAATTTCAAAAGATGTTCTGGTCCGAGTACTAGGCTCAAAAAATAAATTCACCACCGTTTTACCGCGAAGCGTCGGAACCTTTTTAATACGGCGCGTTCCGATCTCTTTCATCGCTTCAGCGGTATCTAAAATCAAAAAAATCTCGTCTGCGTTGAGATCTTCAATGCTCAGGAGATGCTTCGAGCGCAAACGGGACGGCGCAAGCTCCGATGACGCTCTAACCGTTTCGCGCACTTCAACTGGCATGTTCACGAAACACATCCACCGTCAGCCAAAGATTCCTCTCCCTGTACATCCGATAAAACAACCTCATCCACCCCGTCCTCTTCGACCAGGCGAACCTGCACGCTTTGTTGGAGAGATGTTGGTATGTTCTTGCCAACATAGTCAGCTTTAATAGGGAGTTCTCGGTGACCACGGTCGACCAAGACGACGAGTTGAATACTGCGGGGACGACCGAAATCGATTAGAGCATCGAGCGCCGCACGAATAGTACGACCCGTATAGAGGACGTCGTCAACAAGCAAAATACGGCGTTCGTCAATTGAAAACTGAATGTCAGTTTCTCGCAAAAGCGGTTGAGGAGCCACCGCATGACGCATAAGGTCGTCTCTGTACAGTGTGATGTCGAGGGCACCAGTCTCCACGCTACGACCGGTAATGCTAGTAAGGATGTGTGCTATTCGCTCCGCAATCTGGACACCACGCCGCCGGATACCAACCAGTGCAATATCGTCGACACCACGATTACGTTCAACAACTTCGTGTGCAATGCGGGTGAGTGTCCGTCCGATGCGTTCCGATTCCATCATTACCGGCACATGAACCTCAATTGATAGAAAGCAGATAAAGAAAAATCTGAGGACAGCCGGAAAAGCTTAAAGCGCCAGGACAGCGCACGCTGAAAGAAGTTGACCTTTTCACTTAATACCTCTTCGCGCCCTCACTGGGACACTATTAAAGAGTAGACATCATCTTATTCTGCTTGGGGCAGTGTGGCAAGGACACCCAAGTAACCATAACCGTGAGCTGGCTTCCGCGATACTGCAACTCGGCCCAATTCTCCGCGCGAAACCAAAAACAGGTATCAAGCGGACTGCAGGAGCTCAGGTATACTCCGACGGTGCCGATTCCGGTGGATGTAACTGCCACTGTACTTGCCAACCACAGGTTGTCAGACACGTACAACATACTCGAGCTGCAAGCTCCTGAAATCGCTCGTCATAGCCGACCCGGTCAATTCGTCATGGTTAAACGCGCGATTGGCCGTGAACCGCTTCTTCGTCGTCCATTCTCTGTATTCGAGGTTATCCGTGATAGCGACGGTACGGTGACAGGACTTTCACTACTCAGTAAACGGGTCGGAGTCGTCACACGGGATCTTTTTGCCGTCGAACCCGGTGAACACATCCAGTGCCTCGGTCCACTTGGTTCGCCATTCACAATCGTAGAACCACCCATGCAAGGTTGGATGGTCGCCGGTGGCGTCGGACTTGCGCCTTTCGCAACACTTACGGAACAACTCCGAGAACGCGGAGTCTCTACAACACTCTTCTACGGCGGTCGCTCTGCCTCAGACCTCTATCACATCCCTTTCTTTGAACAGCACGGTGTCCGTGTCATTCTTTCGACTGAAGATGGAACCAGTGGAGAACAGGGTTACATTACCGAGCCTTTGACCAGTGAACTAGCGAAACTTGGCGAGCAGCGGGTCATGGTTTATGCGTGTGGCCCAACACCAATGATGCGTGCTGTTAGTAAACTAACCGCGCAGACTGGGGTTACTACTGAGGTATCACTCGAACAGATGATGGGCTGTGGTCTTGGTGGTTGCTACAGTTGTGTCGTACAAGTCGTTAACGCCGGAAACCATTACGTACGGTCCTGTCTCGAAGGACCAGTATTTAATAGTGAGCAATTAAATTGGGCCGACCTGACCTGACAACTCAGATCGGCGCGCTGAAGCTTTCCACCCCATTCATCGCTGCGAGTGGATGTTTCGGTTATGGCGTCGAATACTCGGATCTCGTCGACCTATCAACTCTTGGTGGTATTAGCGTCAAAGGCCTTTTTCTTGAGCCACGCGAAGGACATCCTCCGGCACGCATCATCGAAACACCTAGCGGTATGCTCAATGCTATTGGACTGCAGGGTATTGGTGTTCGCCAATTCATCGAAGACAAATTACCCCTACTGCGCGATAAACACGCTGTCGTCATTGTCAATATCTGTGGATCGAGCGTTAATGAGTATGCAGAAGTCGCGCGCATCTTATCTGACGCTGACGGCATAGCTGCGATTGAAATAAATATTTCATGCCCCAACATCAAAGAGGGTGGCATCACCTTCGGTTGTAATGCGCTCGGAACAAGTGAAGTTGTTCGCGCTGTACGCAGCACAACCAACCTACCGATTTTTCCTAAACTGAGCCCTAATGTCACCGATATTGCGAGTATCGCAAAAGCAGCTGAAGAGGCAGGCGCCGATGCAGTCTCTTTAGTGAATACCTTTCTAGCAATGTCAATTGACGTCGAAACACGCCGGCCACAACTATCGAACATCTTTGGTGGCCTGAGCGGGCCTGCTATTAGACCGATCGCCGTGCGCATGGTGTACGAGTGTTCGTCCGCAATAAATATTCCGGTCATTGGTATGGGAGGAATTTGCACAGCGCGAGATGTCATCGAATTTCTGATCGCCGGTGCAAGTGCAGTGCAGGTTGGAACCGCCAATTTTGAAGACCCTATGATCTGGCCAAAACTACAAGAAGGACTCGTCAGTTACCTTGAACGTCACAAGTGCAACACCGTAAAAGACCTCGTCGGTACTCTTGACCTATCTGATCGGAACACTGAATGGACAAGCTCCTAATCGCTCTTGACGTGGATACCGGTCGGGACGCACTCGACTTAGCAGATAGCCTCCGAGATTTGGCTGGTGGATTTAAGATCGGTAGCCGGCTCTTTACGAACGAAGGGCCAGCTTTAGTACGCACCTTAGTCGAACAAGGAAACCGCGTTTTTCTAGATTTGAAGTATCACGACATCCCGTCCGTTGTTGGTAGTGCTCTTCGTGCAGCGTCTGCTCTTGGTGTGTGGATGGCAACGATTCATACGGCTGGTGGCGTTGCGATGATGCGTGCGGCCAAGGAGTCCGCGGGCGATAAAGGAACACTCGTTGTCGGCGTGACCGTACTTACAAGTTTTAGCCAAACCGCTCTCGAGACTATCGGTGTTCAGCGCCCACTCGAAGATCAAGTCGATGTTATGGCCAAGCTAGCTGCCGAGGCAGAGATTGACGGTGTGGTGGCATCTCCGCTTGAACTTCCCCGCCTCCGAAAACAACGAGGCTCTGACTTCATAATTGTCACGCCTGGTATCCGAAAACACGCGCATCACGACGATCAAACTCGTACGCTCAGCGCCCAGGAAGCGATTCAGGCTGGCGCCAGCTACCTCGTTGTTGGACGACCGATTATTGAGGCAAAAGATCCCAGAAAAGCCGCGGAAGTTATCTGCGAAGAAATGGTCAGCGCATGATCTGCCTGCGATTGTTAACCCGTCCTGGGTGTCACTTATGTGAGGAAATGAAGGAACTTCTCAACCATTTATCCTCAGAAATAGACGTCTCTGTCGAAGAAGTGGACATCACCGGAAACAAACCCCTCGAAAGACAGTTTGGATCAGAAATACCGGTGTTGATGCATAAACATGAAGTCGTAGCCAAAGTTCGAACATCGAAGGCTTTACTGCTCGAACAACTCCGTACGACTACTGCATAGGAACCAAAACAAAACAGACGCATGCTCCTGCATGCGCCCGCGATGATCCCTTTTATCTTCTCGATTCGAGCGAGAAGCGTTGTTAAATAATTAATTACTTCGCAGTCACCACGAACTGACCACGCCGATTTCTCGACCAACAACCTTCATGACTGTCACTACAAAATGGCGATTCCTCGCCCCGACTGACAGTGGTCACTCGGTTGCCTGGAATGCCCAGGCTGACCAAATAGTCGCGCACGGCAGCTGCTCGAGAATCTCCGAGACCTAAATTGTACTCGTTCGTTCCCCGCTCATCGCAATGCCCCTCCACACGGATTCGTGTCGACGGC
>CAUZRA010000093.1:0-5869 GCA_963582035.1 Vicinamibacteria bacterium
CTTTAAAGCAACTTGGGGAACAGTCTCATGAAACAGCTCGACATTTCTCGATTCGGTGCTGCACTACTCGCAATTTCCTTCGTTGGCTGCAGTCCCGATACGTCATCAACCGAAGAAGGCTCGGGAGTATCTACGTCACCGCCAGTGATGGAGGCGACACCCAATACGACCGGCGACCCGGAAGCTATTCGACCGTTTGAGATCAATGTCCCCGATGCCGTACTTGATGATCTCCGGAACCGACTAGCCACGACACGACTTCCTGATCAAATACCGGGGACGGCATGGGACTACGGCACAAATCGTGCATATCTTTCAGAACTTCTGGATTACTGGGAACATGACTTTGATTGGCGCGCACAAGAGCAAATGCTCAACGCCTTTGATCAATACAAAACAACCATCGATGGTCTTGATGTTCACTTTATTCATCAAAGATCACCCCATGAAGATGCCCTGCCGTTAGTTATTACTCATGGATGGCCTGGGTCTTTCATGGAATTCCACAAAATCATCGATCCACTCACAAATCCAACGGCATACGGGGGCGATGCAAGCGACGCTTTCCATATTGTGGCGCCTTCAATCCCAGGTTACGGCTTCTCCGATAAACCAACCGAACCCGGCTACAACCCCGAACGAATGGCCGACATTATCGGGAAGCTCATGGAACGATTAGGCTACGAACGCTACGGTACTCAAGGTGGTGACTGGGGCAGCATCATCAGTCGATGGCAAGCGTCGCTGCGCCCGGACCGAGTCGTCGGAGTTCACATCAATATGGTGACGGCAGGACCACCACCTGACGTAGAGGACCCCAACGCCGGAATACCAGCCGAAGAACTCGAACGGACACAGGCGAGACAAGAATTCTTCGCAGACGAACGAGGTTATAGCAATCTGCAGGGTACGAAACCACAGACTCTCGGTTTCGGACTGAATGACTCGCCGGCCGGACTCGCAGCATGGATTGTTGAAAAATTTATGACGTGGTGTGATTGCGGTGACCACGTCGAGAACGAATTCACAAAAGACGAACTGCTGACGAACATAACGATTTATTGGGTCACCGGTACGATTACCTCATCCACTCGCATCTACTATGAATCCCGCTACACACCGTCGAGTCGGCCGATCGGGTATATCGACACTCCGGTCGGTTGTGCCATCTTCCCACATGAAATCTTTATCCCACCACGAGCCTGGGCCGAAGCCGCGTATAACGTGACACACTGGACAGAGATGCCGCGCGGTGGACATTTTGCCGCACTTGAGCAGCCCGAGTTACTCACCGACGACATTCGCCTGTTCTTCCGAGAATTACGGTAATAACATCAGGGGAAATAATCGAAACAATACCCTAAGGACCTGGAATTATTCCTTCAGTCGTTAATTTGATTCGATACAACGAAGTGCTCGACGTCATATAGAGCGTCCGCCCATCGTCTCCCCACGCAACATTCGCAGTCACCTCGGGCATCATGATGGTCCCGAGGTGCACCCCATCGGGTCCAATGATCCACACCCCGCCGGGTCCAGTTGCGAATAGGTGACCCGCCCGATCGACCTTCATCCCGTCAGCCGCCCCAGGCGCATCTTGATCATTAATGTCGAAAAATACGCGACCGGTCGATGCACCAGAATCATCAAGGTCATACGCCATCCAGACCTTGTTGTCCGCATCAGAATTCGCCACATACAAGACGGTTTCGTCTGGCGACAGTGCAATACCATTCGGACGTGATTGGTCGCGGACCAGAAGAGTAAGCTCACCATCCGCTGTTAAACGATATATACCATTGAAGTCGACTTCTCTGAGGGGCGACGCTTCAAGCCCCTCAAGTCCGTACGGTGGGTCCGTGAAATAGAGTGTCCCATCCGAGCCGTATGTCGCATCATTTGGGCTATTCAGGCGTTGGCCGTCGTAGCGATCAACCACAACCGTACGCGTACCATTAACCTCGACCCTGGAAATACGTCGGTTGCCGTGCTCACAAATGACCAGTCTGCCCTGATCATCCAGCGTCAATCCATTCGATGAAATAGACCGTAACCCGTCACGATCGCCATCAAACACGGGATCAATAAATGGACTGGCGCCGTCAGTCTCGGTCCATTGGTAGATGGTGTTGCCTCTCACATCGGAAAACAATAATCTTGATTCTCCACGGAGCCATACCGGCCCTTCAATAAATATAAACCCCTCAGCAAGTTTTTCCACCTCTGCATCGGTTGGAATAAGCGCATCCAGACGTGGGTCAAGTCGAAGAATCGAAGCTTCTGGAATTGTTCCCGCTGAAGTTTCGTCGGCGATCTCAAAGGCTGGTTCAGTAGGCACGCCCAAATCATTACCGCCACATCCACTAACTAACACCATCACGACACACGCACATGCCACACTTGTGTTTCTTTTCATTAAAACCTCTGAAGTTAAAATATAGCAATCGGATTGACTGGGGATCCCGTGCCATTCGGAATCGGTAATGGTGCAATCGTCAACATAAACTCCCAGCGGTTACGCTCAGCCGCTGCTTCTGCTAAATCATCAAAATCCGCTCGGTCCAAATGGTGCACCCCAAGCATCGTCAGCGCAAAATCATGGAGCGCAAGACGAGGAAGGTCGCCAGCCGGCTGCGGCACGTAACCGGGTGTCTCCCACCCGATGATGGCAACGTCTCGTTCTTTGAGCCACGGTATAACCGTATTGTCAAACCCCGCAGCCTCGGCACCGGTATCAAACGGCCCCAGATCGTCTTGGCGCGCCCAACGACCCCAGCGCAACAATATCGCATCACCGGACCCAGCCTTCACACCAGCCATAGCCTCCCATGCCTCAAGGTCTTCCACAAAAATTCGTTGACCGGGCTGAAGATACGGAACACCTTTTAGGCGAGCAATGTCATACAGGACTCCTCGCGTCACAATACCGTGCTTCATCGTCAGAATCGAATTGCGACTGGCGCCACCCTCCATCGTGACCGTATCCGCAATCGGCACACCATTCCACATTTTTCCATCAAAAAACCGATGCGCAAATCCGTCAATATGAGTCGTGCCGGGTCCATGAATACATGGGTACGCGACCCGATCACTCGCACCATCCGGTGACGCCGTAACCATTTCCCAATTGATCGGACACGGATTATCGACCGTAATTTCGGTTTGTGCTGTTGACGCCAGTGACACGCTAAATCCTTCCATGACCAAACCAGCAGCAGCACGACGCTTTTGAGGAGTAATCAAGTTCAAAGCGCCCATTTCATCGTTCTCGCCCCACCGACCCCAATTTGATAATTCGGAGAACCACTGATCATATTGGGACTGGCTCACCAAGGGACGACCTTGGTCCGTTTGCCCTATACCCACTGCGCTGCTGGCCAAGATGGCAGCGATTACGCTCAGACTAACGCTGTATTTATGCACAGTCCTCATGATACTGGCCCCTTCTACTTTTCAATAACCGCGTCTCGAATTACAGGAACGAGCTGGGCTTCAATGACGTCATTAAGCTGGCGACGATGCTCTCGACGACCATCGCCTGGATTTGGCGACGACGTTACGACAATGACGGCATCAAGATCCGGCATGACATAAATAAACTGTCCGCCGTACCCCCATGCGTAGTACGTAGGAAATCCGTTAAGCACCCGCATCCACCAACCATAACCGTACTGCCGACGGCTGTATCGCGACACCGTGCGCGGAATCCACGACTCCCGGATCCATCGGGATGAAACGACCTCAAATCCATCTATAGAACCACCGTCAAGATACAGCTCGCCCACCTTTACCATCGCACGAGGCGTCAATAGCATGTCATTACCACCAAAATAGATCCCCTGGGGATCTTGCGGCCAGGCTGGCAACGACACACCGAGTGGACGTGCTAAATAGCGTTGTCCAAATTCTCGCGTCGTCATGCCTGTGGCTCGCGTAATGATTGCAGACAACAAGTGGGTACTCCCCGTGCTATAAATCATCTGACCGCCTGGTTTACCGATAAACGGCCTCGATAACGCATGTGCCACCCAGTTCCTACTCTGCACCCACCGACCATAATTACGATTACTCGTCGTCTCCAGGCCAGACCGCATTGAGAGTAAATCTTCTATCGTAATTCCGCGTTTCAGCGCTGATGCTTTGGCCAGTTCATCTGGGAAAAATGCGTCTATCGTCTGATCGACACCATCCAAATGACCGCGCTCAATAGCAATTCCAACAAGAATGGAAATCAACGTCTTCGATGCCGATTTCAGATTTGCCAGACTACGGGCATCGACCCCGTTAAAATAGTGTTCCTCGATCAGTTCACCGTCGATCGATACGAGTAGACTGCGCAGTCGCGGCAGTTTCGTAAGTTGAGCAACAATCGCGTTCCGCCGATCGGCATCAAGTTCTCGCTCCGTGGCGTGTACAGATAACAACCCTACATCCGGGCCGATACCAACGACTGTGGCGGTAACAGCCACCAACGCCATCATACGAACACTCATACGTTACGCATCCTGTCAGACCGTGCAACTACATCGACATCCGACAAGGCCCTTCGCCTCGCACGTGACCTATCGTTGCGAACCACAAAGATCACAACCTTTCAATTGACGGTATCTCGCCTCGGCCCGCCGCACGAACGGCTTGACGACACGTGCCCACGCAAGATAGCCGAGCTCGGTGAGATGTAAGTCGTCATCAATAAAGAATTCCCTGCGCGGTCTACCATCGCTACCCAGCGTCACCCCGGTAATGTCTGCATAGTAAAGATTTGGATTGGTATCAATTTGCTGACGAATGAGAGCATTGGTTTCCTGCATTGCATCCCACGTGTTCCACCTGGCAATACTGGGACGAATGGACACAAAAACAATTTGGGTGTCCGGTAACGCCGCATGTACTACATCAACAAAATCACCAAAATGATCAGCCGTAACACTCGGCGACTGACCTTGCCAAAGATCATTATCACCGGCATACAACACAATTGTTGAAGGATTAAAGGGGATTATGAGTTCTTCTGCGTAGTAGGCATTATCGTCAAGGCGTGAGCCACCAAAACCTCGGTTGACCGTTCGGAAATCTGAAAACCATTTCTGATCATTCCACCGCCACGCCGTCGCACTACCCGCAATTAGCAACACCTCTTGATCCAGCGCTTTCCATTCCATTTCCTGCAGGTACTCTGGAATAGTCGGTCGACGATTTACCTCGCGGGGCGTTTCGTCAAGCCATCTCGTCGGGGGACCTGCGTATTCGCCTTGTTGCGCGAAAACAACTTGCGTACCAAACACCAGAACAGAAACTATCGAACAAGCAAGCAACCAAGGCGGATGTATCTTCATCTGTGCAGTCTCCTCAGAAACGGATCCGATTATAGATCTCTCCTACCGTCACTGCGCCAAAGAACTCAACACTAACCTGTACTGGTATGGTGGGCGGCGATGTCATTTGTGGCCGGAACCATTTGGGCAGCCTTGGTTCTGTACGTAGTCGGAGAATTCGGACGGTCACTCAGACCGTCGCCATCGTGGACACGCCCCGTGTGGATCCTTGGAAGTATCTGTTACGTCTGCCACGTGATAAGCGCTTTTTCGTTACACCACCACTGGAGTCATTCTGCTGCGTACGTATACACCGCGGCTACCACATATGACCTTTTAGGAATAAATAGTGGCCTTGGACTGTGGGTGAACTACATGTTCACCGCCGTCTGGGTTGGGGAAGGTCTCCTACCAGGACGCTGGGGCTTGACGGTCAACCGCCGTGTCAATCGCGTAGTAAGGTCCGTCTTTCTTTTTATGATTATCAACGGTGCCATCATCTTCGTGGAAGGTCCCCAACGCTGGTTTGGACTGTTACTAGTCGCAGCCCTGCT
>CAUZRA010000094.1:0-5865 GCA_963582035.1 Vicinamibacteria bacterium
CTCCCGAGCCTTCTTCGGTTGATGACGTATCGGGACTGCAGCCAACGAAGGAAATTGCGAGTAGTGCAGCACCGAATCGAGAAATGTCGAGCTGTTTCATGAGACTGTTCCCCAAGTTGCTTTAAAGGTGTGCTTATAATGCCACGATTGTTGTTAGGAGGAACCATGATGAATGTATGGCTTCGACGTTTGCTTGTACTCGGTTGGATCCCGACGCTATTTATCGTAAGCGGGTTTCGGTGGGTGACTGATCAATCTGTGGTGGCACAAGAACGTACGCCCATTGTGGTTACTCGTATTTATACGGGCGACGATGGGAAGACGCACGCCGAAAATTATGATGTTCCGCTCAATAGCCCGCGCGGTGCGACTGAGATGGCTGATCCCATCGCAGTAACCAATGTCCAATTCCGGCGCACATCATCAGACTACTTTATTGATTGGCATACGGCACCTCGCAAGCAGTTTGTGATCACATTAGCTGGTGAGAGTGAGGTAGAGATCGGCGATGGTTCGAAGATTCGTTTGTACCCTGGTCATATTTTACTGGCGGAAGACACGACCGGGCAGGGACATATTTCACGGGCTATTGGATCTGACGACCGCATTTCATTATTTCTCCCACTGGCGGACCAGTAGAATCTGGCCTGCGGACAGGCACGTTTATAGAAGAGTGGACTTTATGCCACCGTAAGGTCGCACCGGCTCTTCTAACGCCAACGAAGAACTTCGATGGATTGACTATCTGCCACCAGTAAGTAGTTGCCATGGATGGCGATATCTCGTGCCGTTCCGGGAGTGTCGTACGTAGTTGTTACGGCTGGCGCTGTTGGATCGACTAGGTTGACAATCTCGATGCCATCGCCGCTTTTGGGGATGACTATGGATGTTCCATCAGCTGCGACCATTTCCGGTTGTCCGCTAGTTTCATAGTGGCCAAGCAGCTTCGGGGTACTTGGGGACGTAATATCAACGATCTCAATCAATCCGGTTCGCTGATAGACCACGTAGGCACGTGTGTTATGGATGGTGACATTACGGGCCGGAACACGGCCGGCCTGGTGAAGACCAACAGATACGGGTGCTGTGGGTTCACTCAGATCGAAGCTATGAATGCCAGATGGTTGATCGACGACGAACGCTAGATTACCAGCTGCACGGACAGCTCTCTGGTACCCTGGTGTTTCCACTGTCGCGACCAGAACTGGATTTTGCGGTACTTCTAGATTGACGATTTCAAGCCCTGTCATTAAGTTGCTTATAGCTGCGTGTGTCCCGATGAGTGCCACGTCGACGGCTTGGCCTGGTGTGGGATAGAGACCGATAATCACAACGGGAGATGATTCGGCACGTGAGACTTCCACGATGTGCACGCCTTCAAGGCCGGTTGCGAGATATGCGCGATTGGCGTTGACGGACATGCCATAGATCTGGTCAGGAACATCCACGGTTCCGATTTGCACTGGAGTGGTCGGGTCCGTAATGTCGAAGACGGTCAATGTGGTGCCGGCGGCCACATAGGCGAAACTTCCCGAGGTAGCTATTTGCTCGGCATTAACCGCAATAGATGCAACCGATTCTATTTGTGCGTCGGCGGTGGTTACGCATGCCCATAGCAATACAGTGATTACGGTCACACGCATTTACTTTGCCTTAAGTTGATTGTCTCGTTCGCGGGCAACGAGTTCCCGTCTAAGAATTTTACCAGACGGCACTTTTGGTATTGCGTCAATAAACTCAAGCCGACGGATCTTTTTGTGGGGGGCGACTTTCGAGGCTACGTAAGTCATTAATTCATCGGCGTTCGTGTTTCCCTTTTCTCGAAGGACGACAAATGCTTTCGGTACTTCGCCGGCCTCGGTGTCAGGACTCGGGATGACGGCAGCATCCGCGACCGCAGGGTGCGATTGAATTACGGCTTCGAGTTCTGCTGGGGCCACTTGGAATCCTTTGTATTTAATTAATTCTTTCAGTCGATCGACGACGTAGAGATATCCATCAGCGTCAGCTTTACCAATATCCCCGGTATGGAGCCACCCGTCGTTATCGACCATGTCGACGGTAGCTTGTGGATTGTTTAAATATCCTTTCATTACTTGTGGGCCCCGGATCCAGACTTCTCCCAGGTCGCCTTCGGCTGCGTCGAGTCCGCTATCAACGTCGATAATGCGCCATTCGGTGTTTGGTAGTGCCGTGCCAACGGAATCGATTTTAAGCTGCGTGCCTCGTGCGTTGGTGTGTGTGACGGGACTTGTTTCGGTCAGACCGTAGCCTTGTCGCACGACCATGTCATTGCGCCGGGAAGCTTCTCGTGCGACCGAGTCCGGGAGTGGGGCCGCACCAGACATAACGTTGCCAAGTGTTGAAATGTCGTATTGATCCACCAAGGGATGCTTGGCTAAGGCCAGAATGATGGGTGGGACCAAATAGGCAACGGTGACACGATGTTGTTGTAAAAGACCGAGAAATTGCTCAAGATCGAAACGAGGCATGGTCACAATTGTTGCGCCGGAACGAAGTGCGGCACCCATAATGACCGTCATTCCGTAGATGTGGTAAAAGGGCAAAATGCCGATCAAAGTGTCATCTGGTTTGATTTTTTCGACAGCCGTCGTTTGTTGAAGATTCGCGACGAGATTGTAATGTGTCAGCATGACACCCTTGGGTAATCCCGTTGTTCCGCTTGAATACGGCAGTGCGACCAAATCGGCACACGGGTCAATAGCAACGTCTGCTTCTTGTTGTTCAGATAGAAGTGCGGAGAAAGGCGTGGCTCCCTCTGCTTCGCCAAAAACAAAAACTTCTTTGACCGAGGTACCTTGAACCGCTTCAAGTGCGCACGGTAAAAACTGCGGAACAGTGACCAGAAATGATGCCGTTGAGTCGATCAGCTGCCGTTTTACTTCTTCTGCTGTATACAGCGGATTTATTGTCGTGTTCACACCGCCAGCGGTAGAAACGCCGAAGAATGCGACAGCATATTCTGGAATGTTCGGACTGAAGATGGCGAAGACGTCGCCTTTTTTGAACCCGCGAGACCCTAATCCAGCGGCGACTGCGGTGATCGCGTTCCGCAATTCGGTATACGTAAAACTTCGTCCAGTCGGTCCATCAATTAAGGCTGGTTTTTCCGCCCACTTGTCGGCATGTTCGAACAGGTATTCATGCAACGGGGTGATTGGAATCTCGATCTTTGGAAAAGGACTTGTGTAGATCACCTACTTCTCCATCCTCTATTCAAATATAACTACCTAGTTCAACAATGTGCCTCCGTCGACCTGAATGACGGCGCCGTTTGTGTAGGCTCCTGCACGCGATGCAAGGTAGATGGCGATACCTGCCATTTCTTCTGGTTGGCCTATTCGACCGAGTGGACAGGCGTCGACGATTTCGTCTCCATGCTGCTTCAATACCTCAGCTGTCATCTTACTTTCAAAGAATCCTGGTGCAATGGCATTTACGGTGATGTGTTTGGGGCCAAGCTCAACGGCTAGTGTTCTCGTTAAATGGTGGACTGCGGCTTTGCTGGCAGAGTATGCGAATGTACCTGTCTTAATGAGTTGGGGTACGTGAAGTCCATCCATCGAGCCAATATTAATTACTCGCGCAGGGTCTGCTGGAACTGCTGTTTGTTGCAGTAATGGAGTGAGATCTCGTGTCAAAAAAAATGCTGCACTGACGTTTAAGGCGAACAGTTTTTCGAATGCGGATTCCGGATATGTTTCGTAAGAAGCACCCCAACTCGCTCCGGCATTGTTGACCAAGATATTTAGAGGTTTACTCTGTTGCTCGAGCTTCGTGATCAGTGTGGTACGACCTTCAATTGTTGAGACATCGGCCGGTAGCGCTATGCACGGACCGAGACTGGAAAGCCTTTGTGCAATATCGTTACAAGTCCCTTTCTTTCGCGACGAGATATAGACGGTGGCACCTGCTCGCAGTAGGCCTTCGGCAATCATGAGGCCGATTCCACGTGATCCACCTGTGACTAATGCGACTTTGCCGGAAAGTGAAAACAGCGTAGAGAAATCCATGAGTGTCCGATCTTAGCAGTCTGATGTCGTCGGGGTAGACTTTTCGCTGGAGACTCTTCAAGAGGTCTTACATGATGACGTTGAGAGTATTGACCGTCGTTTGCTGTCTGTGTCTGTCCGGTGTTGCTCGCGGACAGTCGATACCGAGTGAGGTGCGTATTCTGCCGGTAGACGAAACGGTGTGGACTGCCGATATTCGGGCTGGGATTGAAAGCTTTGGAATTAACGTTTCGGATGCTACGAATCTCCATCGAGTCTTGGCAAATCACCCTCAGTCTTTGCACGGGATCGGACCACTCGCCGCCTATCTTCGTCAACGGTCTATGGTTACCGTCGTTGACCAGGTCTTAATGGGATTGCGCGCTGCTTGGTTGTGTCGTTCTGAGGCGGTGTGGGCCGAACTTGTTATCGAAGCACGTTCGGTGGGTTTGGGGGATCAAGACCTCCGTCGGATCGCTGAGGGACCGGACGCAGGGTGGGGACCGTGGGATGCAACCGTTTTGCGTGCGACGGACGAACTATATCGAGATTCATTTCTCAGCGACGAATCATGGCGCTTGATGTCGATGCGTTACGACCTACAGCAATTAATGGACATCATTTTCACTGGATCCGAATTCGTCATGTTGTCCATGTTAGCGAATAGCTTTGGCGTGCAGCCGGATGAGCGATGGCGAGATCGCTTTCCGGTCGGTATTGCACGTTCGGCGGTCGAAGCCAGAGCGAACCCAAGTCCTCTTACTGAACCTCGTGTTGAGCCCATTCATAGAGATGAATGGTCTGACGAAGTTCTAACGTTACTTGACCCGGGTGGTACAGGTGGTTCCGTCTTGAGTTTGTACGCGACCTTGGCGCATCATCCGATACTTTTTCGTCCACGTGCAGTGCAGTCTGCATATATCCGTATTGATTCCACTTTGTCCGATCGGGCGCGTGAAATTCTCATTCTTCGAATCGGTTGGTTGTGTGGATCTGAGTACGAGTGGTCTCAGCACGTGCGTGCCGCGCGTCGGGTGGGCATGAATGACGAGGAAATTCGACGTGTTGCGATCGGAGCCACTGCTGATGGCTGGGACCCGCTTAGCCAACTGCTTATTCGTGTCGTCGATGAGTTACACGCCGACAATAATCTCTCCGATGCAACATGGGCGTTACTGTCTGAGTATTACAGTACTTCTGAATTAATCGACGTCGTTATTACGGTTGCCGGTTACCGCATGGTCTCGATTGCGTTAAATTCGATCGGCACGCAACTCGAACCCGATAGACCACGGTTTCCCGATCTCAGAAGGTAGACTCATCTAGCTGGAGTTTCTGTCGGCTCTGATAGTGCTCTCGATGCGGGCATGACATCGCTAATTGCCACGAGGGAAAACTGGCATGGTTTCGACGACCTCGTACTGCTCAAAGACATTGTGGATTACATACGGATCTTCGGCGTAAGTGGCTTTTGCGTCATCGAGGTTTTCAGCTTCTATGATGATGAGGCTGCCGACCATGTCTTGACTGTCGTTCACTAGAGGCCCTCCATAGTGAATTCGACCAGCGGCGTCGAGTTTGGCCATGTGTTCAAGATGGGCTGGTCGGTTCGTCTGACGGTGTTCGAGGCCGGGACGATCACGGGCGATGAGTGCATAGAGCGGCATATTGGTAGTCCTCCTTTAGGTGGTCATCGGTGGGGGCTTCTATGACGTTCCAAGGTGCGGCGCCTCCGATAACAGTAATCGACGTGTTAGAGAATCGAGGTGGTTCCGACTGATCAGACCACGTTAAATGATTTTGCGCGAGTGTGCGACAGACAAGTCCGTGCGTAACGATCGCAATAGAATGT
>CAUZRA010000095.1:0-5837 GCA_963582035.1 Vicinamibacteria bacterium
TCAGAGCTACACTCCGAACCTTCATCACGCAAACATTGACGTACCTCTCGCAACGCTCGTAGAACCTGCGCACGGTCAAAACGTTGACCGGCACAATGCTCACAAAAACTCATTGGTCGATTCCTCCAAATCACTTTTCCTGCATGTGCGGATAGCAATAATCAAGCGCCGGTAAGAAGTTTTCTTTCGTAGTGCGAGGGCTGACCCACCGAACAAGATTCAGGTAACTTCCTGCCTTGTCGTTCGTTCCAGAAGCTCGCGATCCACCGAATGGCTGTTGACCAACAACCGCGCCCGTCGGCTTGTCATTGATATAAAAGTTACCGGCGGCATGTAGAAGTTTTTGATGAGCAAGATTGATGGCTTTACGATCAGTCCCAAAAATACCGCCAGTTAGCGCATACGGTGACGTAGAATCACATAAGTCCAGCGTCTCTTCATACTTGTTGTCGTCGTATACAAAAACGGTCAGTGCCGGCCCAAACAACTCAACTTCCATTGTCGTATAGTGAGGATCATGCGCCTGAATAATCGTAGGCGCGATGAAATATCCCTCAGCGTCATCATACTGGCCACCACAGACCACGTCGGCGTCTGAATCGTGACGAGATTGTTCTATTGCCTGCGTAATTGTTGCGTAGGACGCCGGATCAATCACTGCACCCATAAAGTTTCTGAAATCAGTAATATCCCCGTATGTAATGTCATTCACCTTTGCACACAAATCATCACCGTGCCTATCCCAAAAACTCTTCGGCAGATATGCACGACTGGCAGCACTACATTTTTGACCTTGGTACTCGTAGGCCCCGCGAATCAAGTTCGCTATCAAAGCTTCTGGGTCGGCAGAAGTATGCGCAAAGACAAAGTCTTTTCCACCGGTTTCTCCAACAATACGTGGGTAGCTCTTGTACGAGGCAATGTTGGCACCAACAGCTTTCCACATACCCTGAAACACCGCTGTACTACCCGTAAAATGTACGCCTCCAAGCTCTGGATGATTCATCGCGGGTTGACCAATTTCACTGCCACTACCAGGGACCATATTGATAACGCCATCAGGAAGCCCGGCCTCCTTTAACAGCTCCATTAGCCAGTAGGCGGAATAGACAGCTGTTGAAGCCGGTTTCCAAACAACGGTGTTCCCCATAAGCGCAGGACTCGTCGGTAAATTGCCAGCAATAGACGTGAAATTGAATGGAGTAACGGCAAAAACAAAACCTTCAAGCGGTCGGTACTCAACGTAATCCCATATCGCCGGTCCGCTGTCCGGCTGTTGTTCAAATATTCGCGGCAAATAGGACACGTTAAAACGAAAAAAGTCGATCAATTCACACGCGGCATCAATTTCGGCCTGAAAAGCAGTCTTGCTCTGATTGAGCATCGTTGCCGCATTTAAAATTTGTCGATATTTACCCGCAAGAAGCTCCGCGGCACGCAGAAAAATTGCAGCGCGAGACTCCCAACCCATTGCCGCCCATGAAGGTCTGGCCTCTGCCGCTGCGGCAATGGCCTGATTCACCGTCTCGGTATTACCTTTGTGAAAAGAGGCGATCACGTGGCGATGATCGTGAGGTAATCTGCATTCGCCTAGATTACCGGTACGCACCTCAGTGCCTCCGATAACAAGTGGAATTTCAATCTGCTGGCCGGCAAACTCTTCCAGTTTAAGTTTGAGTTCAGTCTTCTCTGATGAACCTGGTGCATACAAAAGAACAGGTTCATTTATCGGCGTTGGAACGTTGACCCGAGCATTAATCATGACCGACTACTCCCGAAAGAATTCAGACACGTCTATCTAACTAACAGGGTACTTCATAAAACTGAAAATGACTGGATGTCCCGCGGAACTGAGTGGTCACCGAGCAATAATGATTTTGCCCCAATGCCTCGTGTGTCACCGATTCGTAACCGCACAAACCGTGCAAAACAATAAGAACAGGTCAACCACGCAACAAATACTCAGAGAAGCGCTACGATGTTTCCGTGAATTTTGCTGATTTACCGACACCAGCCGTACTAGTTGACAAACACAGGCTACTCATCAATATCGAAAAGATGCAAAGAGCAGCAACTGCTGCAGGCATCCTACTCCGTCCGCACGCTAAAACTCACAAGTCAGTCACGATTGCACGGTATCAAATCGACGCTGGCGCGGTCGGTATTACAGTGGCAACGGTGGGAGAAGCAGAAGTCTTTGCCGACCATGGTATTCCAAACATCAGAATCGCATACCCACTGCCAATCTCAACTGCGGATCGAATTATTGCGCTCATATCTAAAGCCCAACTATCGATCGTTGTTGACAATGCCATCGTCGCAAAACAGTGGTCGGACCTTATGGTTAAAGCAAAGTGTCTGCTTGATGTACTTATAAAAGTCGATGTCGGATTTCATCGCTGTGGCATCAGTCCTCGGCGCCCAGCCGCTACCAGATTTATTAGCGAAGTCGATAGCCTTCCAGGACTTCGACTTCGCGGGTTATTGAGTCACGCCGGTCAGGCGTACGATGCATCCACATGTCAGGACGTTAAAAACACGGCTCGCCAAGAAGCACAAATCTTACGGGCACTGGCCCTAGACGCTCAAAAAGCAGGGATCCCGATCCAAGAGATCAGCGTGGGAGCCACCCCTACCGCACGATTTAGTCTTGAGGAAAATGAAATTACCGAACTACGGCCTGGTAACTATGTGTTTCTAGACTTGACGCAAGTGGCCCTTCAGTCTGCGACGACGAGCTATTGCTCACTAACGGTTCTCTCGACGATAGTGAGTCGTCCATCTCCGGACCGACTCGTACTGGACGCCGGAAGTAAAACATTGTCATCAGACCACGCACGTGGACCCAATGCCCACCGTGGGTTCGGTGCAGTTCTACAAACAGATTCCGGAAAAGACATCAATCCAAACCTTGTAATTGAACGCCTATCCGAAGAACACGCAGTCGTATCCGTAACTGGATGCGAACATTCCTTGACAGCCGGTCAGCGTGTTCGACTGATACCAAATCACGCCTGTGTTGTAACGAACTTGGCCGACTATATTCATTTTGTTGATGAAGATTCTTTGATCGAAACAATACGAGTGGACGCCCGTGGGAAAAATTACTAGGACTACATAGGACGTTCGGCGGACTTCCGTGAATGGCTTTTCTTCCGGCGATTTCGAAAGCGAGAGCTTAGTCCCTGTAAATCGGCCTCACCACCAACCACGAGTAACGGTTGTCCAGGATCGCGTAGTAGGTTAAAAAACTCTCCAGCGCGAGTCCGAGCATAGATTTCTCGCCCATCCGTTAATAGCGTAATCTCACCAACATCACCGAGCGCATCATAGAGACGGACTCCGAACTGAACATCTAGAACGGCAAGAACAGTACGTATCTTCTGAACCGAAAACCCACGCCGACGAAGATCTGCAAGCGCAATTAATTCATAGAGATCCACTGGAGAATATCGTCGTTCAGTAAATCCGCCGGCGGCAGTCGGCCGTGAGGAAACCGACGCAGAAAACAGCTGCCGAGAATCCCACCACTGAAGCTGACGCGCTGTAAGTCCAGTGATAGACGCGACCTCACGAGCACTGTAGCTCTGCTTGAGCTTCACAGATAATTGCCCTACTAACAATCGCCAAAACGCTTAGGTGTTGTCATGTCAAGAACCTCATCTTGTATTTGATCGACGAGCAAATCACCAATCAACGAGGCTGTCAAAGGAGCCAAAAGTATCCCATTCCGAAAATGTCCACAGGCATAGACTAACCCAGGAAAAACAGACGAAGGACCAATCACTGGCAATTCATCAGGAGTCGCCGGCCGCAGCCCCACCCGGGCTTCCAGAAAAGACGCTTCACTAACCTGCGGTGCTACGCGTTGGGTGGCGTCGATCAACGTCCTTACACCAAAAACCGTGGCTCGCTCATCGAATCCGACCTCTTCAACGGTTGCACCGATAAGCACAGTACCATCGCTCCATGGCACGAGGTAACAACCTGGGGTCCATAGGACCCGTGTCAATGCAGGTACTGGCCATCCAAGATGAATTAGTTGACCACGCACCGGCCTAATTGGAACTGGCGTTACCCCATCAATTTCAACTCGACCAGACCAACTACCAGCAGCCATAACCACCGCATCACACACAAAGTCATCACCAGCCGTCTCAATCCGAATCCCTGTACCATTCCGAGCGATTCGAGTTGCAGCTGAGGAGGTTTCAAACGACACTCCGTGCGCAACTGCCGCTCGGCGAAGACCCGCGGTCAAATCGGAGGCCCCAACGAAACCATGAGACTCAACAATCAATCCTCCGCGTAATGTCTTGGATAAGTGAGGTTCGACACCATAAACATCTTCTGCACTCAAAAGTTCAGCTCGAATACCGCGATCTTCACAGACTTGCTGAATTACCCGGAGACGCTGTAGGCCGGCATCATCCAATGCAACTTCAAGAGTCCCTGTTCGTGCGTACTGAATCGTGGCACCGGAGTCTTCTACAATACGCGCCACGAACTCATCGTAAAGACTAAGACTACGGCTGGTGAGGTCAAGCAACTGTCGCCGGTCAAATGCTTCGATAAATGGTGCCAGCACACCAGCAGACGCTTGTGTCGCTCCTTGGCCAACTTCTCGACGGTCAAGCACTCGCACACGAACGCCCCGACGGGCAAGCTCATAAGCAACAGCACAGCCGATAATCCCGGCGCCAACTACGACAACGCTGGAGGTCTTATTCACAGTCTGTAGTCTTTGGCAACCTCAGACTGTACTATGAAGAGACGTGCCCTAACTAGACACGCTTTTATGACGAATCCTTTGATGCGGAAGGATCTAAAGGTTCATCATAATAGTCAACTTTGTCGAGGGGCATCACCACGCTAGTCAATACGTTAAGCAGATGCCCACATATCCTTTTGTAGAAACGAGTACCAAGAATAAGAGCCGTTGTCGTACCAGCATCATTGGAACTAGTTCCAATCTGATAAATAAACCGACCACACTTCCTTGAAATCATCCGACCATCTCGGCTCAACTTCAAGGCTGCGTCATGAGACGCCTCTTTAAAAACATTTGGTGCAGAAGAAAAAATACGCTCTACGCCTCGTCGGATCGATAACAACTCATCAAGTTCAGGTCCGAGTGGAAATATTCCAGGTCGGATTTCGGCCAGTTGTGCAAGATTCTTTCCGTAATCACCAAGACGCTCCACGTCTTTCACGAGTGTCATAAGAAGCAAAGAGTAAGGCACGTCAGCTTCATTTCCAGGAAGAGACAGATGTGTGATGATTTACCGACGAATGGTCTGTTCAAGCGCATTTACTTGTGCGTCTTGCTCAAATAGTGTCGCTCTTTCAGTTTCCCCATTACCGTCAATTTCATTGAAATAAATCTGCGAAGCAGTCAAGTTAAGCCTATGGGCCAACGCAAGCATTCTGTTAAAGTTTTCGCCCATGTCACGGCGCGGATCACTTGCCCCAAACATGCTGATTAGTTCTCTCAACACCATAGTTCTCAGAAACCAACCGATCCCTAATTGAAGACACGTCCGAGCAAAAATACAGAATGCTGGCGCCCCGTAACACAGCGCAATACCTAAAACGCTCTCAAGACGATTGGACCGAAGCGCTGGTTAAGTAACTAGGCAGGCCAGCGGCAATGAAATCGAACGAATGTGCTTAACCGAGTAAATCAATTGAAATTTCATACTATGACCGATAATCAAAAACTGACCAAACAGCTCATCTGGTGCCGGCAAGAGCTTTTTGTACCCCGTGTTATAGTGCGCGCGTGCCGCAGGACGAGATCACGGAAGCCGTGCTCTCTCGAGAAGAAGTTATTCGTT
>CAUZRA010000096.1:0-5807 GCA_963582035.1 Vicinamibacteria bacterium
GTCCGTCAAACTCCGCCATGGTGACACTGACGTCACCTCGAGGAAACGCAAACCCCGAATCGCCGCTCCAAATACTCGCACCCAATACCAAACCAGGTGTTCCCACAAATTCCACGCGCCCGGTACCAGCGACATGCTTTGCGTTCGATTTAGATCCTTTCTGACGACCATCCCGAAGACCACTATCAGCACTGAACCCAGACGCATCGAGTGTTTCCATCGCGTAAGCTCGGTAGCGAAAACCATTCCCCATTTCGCCATGAACACCAGCGCCTGCGCCAAACCAAGTCGTCGGAATAATTACCGTCTCAACAGACGGTCGCTCAACGCCATGAAACACTGGCGGCTCATGGCGCTCATTAATAACGCCGACTGGAGCAAGGACCATTCCAGCCCTAACGTTGAAACTTCGACGTACCAGAAAGTCAACATACGCTTGTTCAAGCTCAAGCTCTCCGTCGGTCTCCTTAGACACTGTCGCGTGTTCAAGTTCAAGCTCGGACACAAATCTCACACGATCAGAAAAACTGTGGCTAAACAGAAGAACAAACCTATGGAAATCAAGCACAGGATCTTGAAATTCAGCGTTATTGAAATGGAAATCCATGTACCCAGAAATAGGACCAGTTCGTGGCGCCAACGAACTAGCAGTGTTGCCATCACCTGCCTGCCTTCGAAGTGACAAATTCTTACTGGCAGCGTGCTCGGCATCTATACCGGATTGAGTGCCAACATTTTCCAACTGCCTTTGGCGGAGAGACCGTACTCTTTCAGGCAATTCAAAGTCAGTCTCCTGAGCCATCGCATTCGGCACACCAATAAGGAGTAGGAGGCAAATAATTTTGCCACGTGAAAATCTAGGTTTTGCAACCATTGCTTATTTATTTTGATTATTCAAACTAAATCATCTTCTTGTCAAGTAGAAGAATTTGACCTGCTACGATCAATGCTAATGGCCAAACTATCAACCCGAGGAAAACCAGCTATGCGAAGGGCAATACTCTGCTCAGGTGGTCTTGATAGCGCGGTCTTAGTAGCAAGCGAACTCGAGGAAACACGGGGCCTCTACGGTGAAAAAGCCTATATCCAGCCGATATATGTCAGTAGCGGTTTTTCCTGGGAAACTGGCGAGCGAGCCCAAGTCATCAAGTTGATACAGTCAAAACAACTCGCGGGGCTAATTGAACCGCTCGCTTATTTAGAGTGTCCTGTCTCCGACACATACCCGCCGAAGCACTGGGCACTGAACGGTAATCCGCCGGCGTACGACACTCCAGACGAAGATGTTTATCTGGTGGGACGAAACATCCTATTACTGGCCAAGGTTTCGACCTACTGCGCTATTAATCAAATCGAGCGTATCGCGATTGGTCCACTCGCTGGAAATCCTTTCCCAGACGCGACTCCCCAATTCTTTGCTTCGATGCAGCAAGCATTGAGTCAAGGTTTGGACCACGAACTTGAGATCGTTGCCCCATTCAGCGAACTCAGCAAACCTGATGTCATTAAACGCGGATACTCACTCGGAGTACCGTTTGAATTAACGGTGTCCTGTATGAAACCACTCGAAATGAAACACTGCGGCCGCTGTAGCAAATGCCGCGAAAGGCTTCTTGCCTTTGGATCATCTGGAATTACTGACCCGACTTCTTACGACTTCAAACCAAGCGACATAATTCGCGGTCTATAAGACCAACTGCACTACCCAGAATGTGACGACTCACAATGTCCATCAAAGTGCGAGTCCAGATGCAAATCGAGCTTTCTTCCCACTAGTGGAGGTAAGTGGCGTAAAGGCTCACTCAGAAACGATTCCTTATGAAGACGCGTCAAAACCCTGTTCAGGCCTCTCTCATTAGGTGCATGAACCACGATTACGCCTCCACTCTCGGCAATAGGTAAACGACGCTCATCGAGAAAATCACGGTCCATTGTGATCAATGTTCGATGCAGTTGCCTGGACATTTGGTAGTGAGCCTCATCCGCCGCTCGGCGTAAGTCTTCGTGCTCCATCACAAAGAAGACATCCCAGCCAAGCTTCCGCCGCATGTAACCCACCACACCAGCTGGCACGTTGGCGTCAACGTAAATGCGTGGCACACTACTGGACGCATCAATATGGGACCCGAGTTCAGACGATAGGGTGCGCATGGCTCACCGCGAAGAGGACACTCCCTTCCTCGCCTGCTGTGTTAACGACGCCATGAGAGCATCTCGACCATGTACAAGCTTCTTTAGTTTCCGTTGATTTCTCTTTGAGCCAACCACGTATTCACTAAAAAGCGGGAACGCAATCGTGGAATCTGCATACACAACAACCGCATCCGGTAGCATGCCAGGATTTATCTTTCCCCAACTAACAGCCTCGGCTGGCGTCGCACCGGACAAGCCCCCCCAAACAACTTGGTCAGTTGTAATTTGAATGAAATAGTCATTTCCACCCTTCTGAATTCCGTAAATTTCCCACAAGGTAGGTTGCCCTTGTAAATAAAAGTTTTTTGGTGAACCACCGCCGAGTATGACGCAGCCATTCTTTTTGCCAGCAAGGATAATGGCGCATACTTCATTGACATCCCGATTCGGATCGATCATGAAGCCGCTGCCTTCTAAGAGTGCCTGCCGAGCAATATTCATACCGATAGAGCTATCCCCAGGTGAGGAGGTATACAGCGGTACACCTACTTCAGCCGCTTTAGCCACCACCGAATAATCGACGCACTCAGGGTTACGATCAATGAGGTCGCGACCCAATTGGTAATGCAAATCCGCGCTTGACGTAGGCCCTGTCAGTTTTGCGCGCCTGAGGAAATCTCGGATATAGGCATCCGTTTGTAATAATACGGTTGCCGGAAAAAGTACATCGTAGATTCGAATCACCCCATCCTCATACAACTCAACGTCGTCAAGAAAAGGCGAGCCACGGTACAGTGTGAAATTAAGGGCGTAATGTAGGTCGTGGTAAAGGTTAGCTCCGGTGCTAATAACAAAATCCACTAATCCACGGTCCATCAACTCAATGACACATCCACCTAAACCGGCGGGGGTCATTGCTCCGGCAATTGTGAGCCCGATCGTTACGTCATGATCCGGATCGAGCATTTTTTCCGTGAACAAACTGCAAGCTTCGGACAGTCGTCCAGCATTAAATGCTTGAAACCCCTTGTCAATCAGGGCACGAACTTCCTGACTGCCAGCAGGCCGGTAATAGCGAATTGGCTTACCACTCAGGTGGCGCTTCGTTTGCTTCTCTGGTAAACCTGGTGTGCGATGTGGCACCTTAGCCGTACCTCAAAAGCTGTTTATCGTTTTTTTGAAACAGTAACGACGATTACAGATCGCCTGATTACATTCTAGGGCAGACCTGTTTTTTGACGCGAATCAAAATATTATTCTGTTGAAACCGCGCTCTCTCTTCGTAAGAAGGCTCAAATGCGCCAACCATTTGTAAAAAATCTGGGAAAAGCTGTGAATACTTCAAAAAGCCGTCTATTAAAACTCGCTGACTTTCAGTCTAATTTCGATAACACGGCGCCAGTGTCAGAGTTTTCACAAATGCTCAGCATTACGCTCGGCGTCACGGAAACAATGACCGTTGTTGCAGCCAAGTTACAACGTCTCGTCCGCTACTCATGCTGCGCATTGTTCTTGCAGGACGAGGAACAATTGCTTTGCCGATTTGTATCGGGCGTCGATGGGCAATCAATCAAAAACAATCCCGTTCTCTTTGAAGAGCAAGTAAAAAATTGGCTGGCTCACATTCGCCCATCAACAGTCGCAGTGGAGCCGCACATCAACACCTTAACTAGCAACACCTTTCAATCCAAGCTTATGATCTCCCTTGTATTTCAAGATCGTTTACTTGGCGCATTGACCCTGTACCACAGGGAACACAGCGTGTACACCAATGAGCACGAGTCCTTAATCAGATGCATAAGTCCAGAAATTTCAGCGATCGTAGCGAACTCACTACTCTTCAATAAAACCCAGTACGAATCTTTATCAGATCCACTGACTGGCCTACCGAACAGGCGTGCTTTCATTAGATATCTAAAAGAAACTCTAAGTAGCGCGGAGCGTATGCGATCACAACTAGCGCTCTTTGTGATCGACTTAGATCACTTCAAACAAATCAACGACCGCCACGGCCACCTTATCGGCGATCAAGTTCTATGTGACTTTGCCCATATGATCGGCTCTATCATCACGCCCCCACACTTCTGCGCACGATACGCCGGCGACGAATTCATCCTGATACTTTCCAACTGCAATAACAGGACCATTCAGAGAATCTACAGAGAATTAAACTTCGGCGTTGAATCGCTACTAATCGAAACAAAATCAGGTACAACGATAACGCTAAAGGCGAGTACCGGGATTGCCACATTCCCAGCCGACGGCAACACCTACGAACAACTGTTCGCCGCAGCCGATGGTCGTATGTATAAAAATAAACTCGACCAACACCTCACTATAAAAGATATTCGTTCCGTATTGCGGGCGCATTAAGTCGACAATCAATCTTCCAGACTAGTCGTCCAAGCACATCTCACTACCCTACTCTTCCCAGTCCGATTGGCGTCCGCTCAACGCCATAAACACAAGCGCCAGACCAGTCGCTCCAATAATCATCCCAAAGCCCGAAGAAAAAGATCCCTCCCAGGAATAATCATTGGCAGCCAACCAAAAAGCACCCACAAGACAAGCCGCACCAGACACCAGTGCGAATTTTCGATGATAGGCAAGCCTTAAAAGTAAACCACGGAGCCGACGGGTTCCCACAACATTATCGCTTTTGAATTGAAGCGTCGGTCGACCGGTTGCACGACGTCTTATTGGGAATCCACAAAGAGAAGAACCTACATAGCAACAATGTTATAACCGCCATCAACGTGCAAGATTTCTCCAGTGATCCCGCGAGACAACGGTGACAGCAAAAAGAGCGCTGCATCTGCAATTTCAGAAGCGTCAACCGTGCGCCTAAGTGGCGCTTTCTCACGAACGTGCTGCAACATCGTCGTAAAACCAGAAATACCTGCCGCCGCTAACGTTTTAATCGGACCAGCCGATACCGCATTTACGCGAATGTTCTGTGGGCCAAGGTCACTAGCAAGATAACGCACGCTTCCTTCAAGCGCAGCTTTTGCAACACCCATAACGTTGTAATGCGGAACGACGCGCTCACTACCCAAATACGTCAGGGTCAAAACGCTACCTCCACCCCGCCGTTCCATAAGAGGAGCTACTCCGCACGTCAAGGCCGAAAGAGAGTAAGCACTAATGTCCAATGACTGAGCGAAATCGTCCCGACTGGTTTGCACAAACGGATTAGCCAAGGACTCCCGAGAAGCAAAGGCGGGCGCATGCACTAAAAAGTCAACACCACCATATTCCGAGTCAACTTGTTGGCAGAGATTAGCGATAGCAGAATCGTCCGTGACATCGCACGCTACTAATTGCGGTGGATTCACCAAGGTTTCAGCCAACTTGCGGACGTTTGATTCAAAACGCTCGGTGGCATAACTAAGGGTTAACTGAGCTCCGGCCTCATCAGCAGCCTTCGCGATAGCCCAAGCCAATGACCTTTTATTAGCAATACCAACAACGAGGCCATTCTTGCCTGACAGCAAAGCCACAGAGATTACCGTGACCGCTCACGACTACGCCGTGAAGGCCGGTTCTTCGACCCAGAACGACCTCCTGGACGTGACTGATTATCATTCGCTTGATTTCCGGAATGATTGCCACCAGACGCTTGTTGGTCATTCGCGCTCCGTCCGTGCCCACCGCGCCGACGCCCATGTTTCTTG
>CAUZRA010000097.1:0-5778 GCA_963582035.1 Vicinamibacteria bacterium
GCCCAGTATTGAGTGACCTTGCTATTGATACTGCTACAGATGCTGGTGCGACGGTGCATCGAGGTGGCACCTATTTATGTATGGAGGGACCGCAGTTCTCGACGTTAGCAGAGTCAAATCTTTACCGCTCATGGAATATGGACGTGATCGGTATGACGAATCTGCAAGAGGCAAAGTTGGCCCGAGAGGCGGAGATCTGCTTTGCGACGTTAGCGTTGGTAACAGATTATGACTGTTGGCATCCGGAACATGATGACGTCACTGTCGACATGATCATTGAAACGTTGCAAGCGAATGCAAAGATGGCAAAGCAAATTATTGCAAACTTGGTTTCCCGGTTACCGGTACGTCGCGAATGTCAGTGTGTGGACGCGTTGTCCAGTGCAATTATCACTAGCGCCGATTCGATACCCACGAAAACACGGACCGATTTGGCTCCACTTATTGAAAGGTACTTAAGTTAATGCGGCCTGTGTTAACAGTCGGTTCAGTTGCGTTCGACTCGGTTAAAACCCCTTGTGGTGAGATGTCTCGGATCGTTGGTGGCGCAGCGACATTTTTCAGTGTGGCGGCTTCGTATTTTACTAATGTACGGCTCGTTGCTGTTGTTGGAGATGATTTTGGTGAGACGGAGATGAAGGTGTTCGGCGGTCGGGAAATCGATTTAGCTGGTCTGCAGCGCGTTCCTGGAGAGACCTTTCGATGGAAGGGTGAGTACGGAGATGACCTTAATAGCAGGGAAACAATTTATACGCACCTGAACGTTTTTGAAGAGTTCAGGCCTGACATTCCTGAGACATTTCGAGCAAGCCCAATCGTTTTTCTTGCGAATATTCACCCCGCTCTCCAGCTTGAGGTTCTTGATCAGGTCCAAGAGCCAGAGTTTGTTGCTTTGGACACAATGAACTACTGGATTGAGGGCGCCCAGGATGAACTAAAGACCGTTCTGCAGAGGGTAGATGTCGTTGTGATTAATGACGAGGAGGCGCGCCTTTTAAGTGGCGAGTCAAGTTTAGTTAAGGCTAGTCGCATAATACGTCAAATGGGACCCTCTCGAGTCGTGATCAAGCGTGGCGAACATGGCGTGCTTATGGCTGGTCGAGATGGATATTTTGCGACGCCTGGACTACCTATCGAAGAGGTTGTTGATCCGACTGGAGCCGGTGATACTTTCGCTGGCGGATTCGTTGGTCATTTAGCGTCTTCGGAGACTTTTACCGACGATGTGTGCAGACAGGCTGTTATCTGTGGAAGTGCGATGGCTTCATTGTCCGTTGAGGATTTCGGTCTTTCGCGTTTATTAAGTCTATCTGACGAAGATATACGTAGACGCTTTGAAGCATTCAAACAATTGACCTCATTTGAGCAGCTTTGAGGTGTTAGGATGTCGGACGCACTTGTGGCGTCCGTATTGATAGCAACTGTCATAGTTGTTGTTCGAACGTAGGTAATATGAGGTGTCTTGTTGGGTCATTGCGATAGCAAGCCGCCGATTAAAGCGGAAACGTTTTGCGGCGGACCCTGAACTAGAATTATCGATCGTGTCGAGAGCTCTTGATTCCCGTACGGCAGTAATGGTTTGTCTGGTGGCATGGGTTGTGCCTGGCGCGGGTCATTTGTGGCTAGGCCGACTGTCGAAAGGCTGTATTTTTTTTGTTGCGTTGTCGGCTATGTTCAGTATCGGACTGATGCTTGAAGGTGAACTATTTTCTATCGAACCCTCGCAACCACTTGTGGCTTTGGCGGCGCTAGCAGATCTTGGTATTGGAGTGCCTTATTTTATTGCTCAAATGTTTGGTTTTGGAGTGGGGCGTGTCGTGGCAACGACGTACGAGTACGGCAACTCATTTTTGATCGTGTCAGGTTTACTAAACATGCTTGTTGTGCTCGATGTGTTCGATCTTGCTTTGGGTCGTAAGTAGGTTGCAAGCGAAGTACTAATGCAAAGCCATTTTGTATTAATGATTCTCTTTTCTGGTTTCGTATCACTGATTTTCGGAGTGCTAATGCGTGATGACCCGATTGAACAGTGCCGAACTGGTGCGGCTATCTTCGCTGGATTTGTTTTAGTAGGAATCTTATTTACCTGGTTGATGTACCCATTTCCTCTATGATCCGGCGGAACTATTCAGAGACGGCACACCTGGTCTCCGCATGGGGGCCGTCTGCTTTTGTGATGGCAGCGATTTTTTTTGTGTCAGGCCTATCGTCTCCTCCAGTGCCCTCAGTGCTGCCCGATGTTGGGCTTCATGCCGTTGCTTATGCTGTTCTCGGAGCCTCATTGTTGAGGGGACTTGCTGGCGCACAATGGAGTCAGGTGACAATCAGAAATGTCTTATGGGCGGTGTTGTTGGCTGTCGTGTACGGAGCCACTGATGAGTGGCATCAGTCATTTGTTCCAGGACGAACGCCTGAATTTCGAGATCTATTTGCCGATTTTGTAGGTTCTGCGTTTGGTGCGAGTGTGGTGTGGCTGTGGGGTATAGTGTTAATCGATCGGTAAATTAGCATGGATTATCGGACGATAAACGTCGACGTTAATGACGGGATTGCGACCGTTGTAATTAATCGACCGCAGGTAATGAATGCCCTTGATGAGTTGACGCTTGATGAACTTCAACGTGTGACTCGAGAACTCGCTGCTAATGAATTGGTGAGGGTCGTTGTTCTAACCGGGGCAGGAGATAAGGCGTTTATTGCTGGTGCTGACATCAAAGAGCTTTCAACATTAACGCCGATAGAAGCGGAAACACTAGCCCGTCGTGGTCAGGCTGTGTGTAACGACCTTGAACACATGGGCAAGCCGGTTATAGCGTCTATTAATGGCTATGCACTCGGTGGTGGTTGTGAGGTCGCCATGGCTTGTACGCTTCGAATCGCGGCTGAGTCCGCTCGTATTGGGCAACCGGAAGTTTCGCTTGGACTTATTCCTGGATACGGTGGCACCCAACGACTTGCTCGGCTTGTTGGTTGTGGTAGCGCCCTTGAAATGATGCTGACTGGGAAGCCGATTACTGCCGAAGAGGCTTGGCGCATCGGTCTTGTCAATAGGGTAGTTCCCTCAGAAGAACTAACAAGTGTCGTGCATGGCCTCGCTCAGCATCTCGCGGGTCAGGCACCAGTTGCGATGAAGTACATTCTTTCAGCTGTTCGTGACGGTTTCGGGATGACACTGCGTGATGGTTGCTCTATGGAGGCGTCACTATTAGGTCTGGCCGCTTCGACCGACGATTGGCGAGAAGGAACAACAGCCTTTTTGGAAAAACGTCGTCCGAGATTTACAGGTTCATGAAGGATATTCAATTTGTTGACGGGGCGACTGATGCAGCACAGCTTCGTTTTGCGATAGTCGTCTCCGTGTATCACCGTGCGATCACGAAAGCTCTTTGCGACGGGGCCGTCGAGGCTCTTAGGCAGGCAGGCGCCGTACCCAATGAACAATTTGATCCGATCACAATTATTGAAGTGCCTGGCGCGTTTGAGATTCCTCTCGCGGCCCGTCTGGCAGCCGATACGGGTGTGTTTGACGCTGTTGTTTGTATCGGCTGTATCGTACGTGGACAGACGCCTCATTTTGACTTCATAGCCTCAGCCGTATCGCATGGAGTAACGATGGCTTCACAGTTAACCGGTGTGCCGATTACCTTTGGTGTTCTCACCACAAATAATGAACAAGAGGCTAAAGACCGATCTATTGAAGGTAGTTCTAACAAAGGGCGCGAAGCGGCAATCGCGGCTGTTCAGCTAGTGAATGTGATCTCACAATTGTCGCAAGGAAGATAGTGTATTGGACGGGTCTGGACTTCGTACAGAGCGGCACTTGGGACGGGAAGCAGCTTTGCAGCTACTGTACCAGTGGGAGGTTGGTGGTATTGGGGAAGAACAACGTGACGAGTCTCTTGTTCTGTTCTGGTTAGTTCATCCTGCACCTTCTTCCCGTCAAACGTTTGCGGGTCGGTTAGCACGCGGAACGTTCGGTGCTTTGAGTAAGGTCGACCCTTTAATTGAGTGTCAATCTGAGAATTGGCGCTTATCCCGAATGGCCATTATTGATCGTCTGATCATTCGGATGGCCATCTATGAATTATTAGACAATGAAACTCCAGCAGCAGTCGTTATCGACGAGGCGCTTGAACTGGCCAAAACATTCAGTGGTGACGGCGCCGTAGGTTTTGTCAATGGTGTTCTTGATGGCGTACGTCGATCGCTTACGAATCATGAGGAAATAAGTGACTGAAGAACGGGATACTGACCAAAAGCAACAAAGAAGGGCTAATTACGAGGCACTTCTAAAGATTGGTGTCGATGTTTATCCTAATCGGTTTGATAGAACCGATGAGGTTGGCTCACTTGTTTCTTTGCATGGTGAAAAGACCGGCGATGATTTGGAGAGTGAACGCCCAGAAGTAAAGACAGCGGGAAGAATCACAGCAATTCGAAGTTTCGGTAAGGCGAACTTTCTGGTTTTGGCAGAAGGTGGTGCGCGCCTTCAGGTCTACGTAAGGAAGGATGCGCTTAGTGAACAAGATTTCAAGGTCTTTAAGGTGTTGGACGTTGGCGACATTGTCGGAGTTACAGGACATTTGTTTCGGACGCGTACGGATGAGTTGACGGTTTGGGCTAGTCAACTGGTTTTTCTGGCTAAGTGTTTTGAGCCACTGCCAGAAAAATGGCATGGTTTGACCGATGTGGAGACTCGTTATCGTCAACGCTATCTCGATTTGATTGTCAATACGGTGTCTCGGGATGTCTTCGAAACACGCAGCCAAGTTTTGTCATTCCTTCGTCAGTTTCTTGATTCTCGTGGTTACTTAGAAGTTGAAACACCGATGATGCAACCCATTGCTGGAGGGGCACTCGCTCGCCCTTTTGTGACCCATCATAATGCTCTCGACCTACCGCTTTATCTTCGGATTGCTCCGGAACTTTATCTGAAGCGTCTTGTAGTGGGCGGTATAGATCGTGTTTATGAGATAAATCGAAATTTTCGTAACGAAGGTGTCTCTACGCATCACAATCCTGAATTCACGATGCTTGAATTTTATGAGGCATACAGTGATTATGAGTCGCTGATGGTGATGACTGAGGAGATGCTAAGGGCGGTTTCGGTTGAAGTGCTTAACAAGAAGGATTGTGCTTTTGAAAACAATACGATTTCTTTCGAAAAATCCTTTCGGCGAATTAGTTTGCGTGAGGCTACGAGTTCGGCTTTAGCTGAAAAATTAGGGCGCGGTATTTCTACTGATGAACTACGAGATCGTAATGGTGCATCTGCCTTGGCTGCCGAAATAGGAATTGAGGTGGTGCCTACAGCTGGTGCCGGGAAAATTACTCTGGAAATGTTTGAAACATTGTGTGAGTCAGATCTGATCCAGCCAACGTTCGTGTACGATTTCCCGACCGAAGTATCACCTCTTTCTAAGCAACGGCCAAATGACCCGGATACAGTTGAGCGATTCGAACTTTACATCGGTGGGATGGAAGTAGCGAATGCATTTACTGAGTTAAACGATCCTGAGGAGCAACGCCTTCGATTTGAATCGCAGCTGGCCGGTCGTGGCTCGGAAGATGATGAAGTGCACTCGATGGACGACGATTATATTCGTGCACTTACATATGGACTCCCGCCAACTGGCGGGGAGGGCATCGGAATTGATCGACTTGTAATGCTTTTGACCAATAGTCCTTCTATTCGAGACGTTATTTTCTTTCCTCTGATGCGTCCGAAAAGAGATTCTTAGGAATTCGCGAGAATGAGTCTTCCCTTCGAGCTCTACG
>CAUZRA010000098.1:0-5764 GCA_963582035.1 Vicinamibacteria bacterium
ATTCCGTTTCACGACGGCGCCATTCAGTACTACCGTGACCGTGATGCTTGGTCTGGCTCGACACCGTAGAATAGGTGCTCGACAACCGAGGATCGACGCTGACCACACCGACAAGGCCACTCACCGCGCAGCACGAAGACCCTGAGGCTGAGGGCCCCAGCCGTGTCCTTAGCGGCAGGGTTGCGATTCTGACCACAACCTTGGCAACCGGTCTATCACTCTATGCCCTTTATTGGGTCATCGGTATCATCCAACCTCTGATCTACCGCGTTAGTTTTCTGTTGCTCGCGCTCGTTCTGACCTTCCTAATCTTTCCGGCACACTCACGGTGGCGTAGTCGCGTGATGTGGCTCGATTGGGTTCTCGTTGCTTCGACGCTGGTGGCACTTATTTGGCCAATCGTCGACATTGACCAATTCGTCTACCGCGCTGCAACACCATTAGCTATCGATCTTGTGCTCGGCGCGCTCACCACCATACTCGTGCTCGAGGCAACACGCCGGACCGTCGGACCGATCCTGCCCGTCACGGCTATCAGTTTCCTGCTGTACGGGTACTACGGACCATCACTCGAACTGATCGGACTCGAATTATTCGCCCATCGTGGATATGACATCGATCGTCTGATTGGTACTTTGTATATGACACTTGAAGGAATCTTCGGCGTTCCGCTCAGGGTTGCCGCAACCTTCATCGTACTCTTCACCATCTTTGGATCAATCTTGACGCATTCAGGTGCTGGACAATTCTTTATTAATTGGACAATGTCAGCATTTGGACGATCGCGTAGTGGCGCAGGACCAGGGCGAACCGTTACGTTGTCAGGTTTCTTGCTTGGCACCGTGTCTGGTAGCGGCGTTGCTACCACCGTGACCCTTGGAGCCGTCGCTTGGCCACTACTTCGCCGGGCTGGCTTTACTCCAGAGGTTGGTGGCGGCATCCTCTCCGCAAGCGGTATCGGAGCCATCCTGGCGCCACCGACGATGGGAGCTGCAGCATTCCTGATCGCTGAATTTCTCCAGATCACTTATTTACAGGTGATCATCATGGCGATTGTCCCAGCCGTGCTCTACTACCTCTCGATTGTCTTAATGATTGAAGCTGACGCACGTCGCCTTGGGACAAGAGCGGTCGACGTCGACCTGCCTTCTGTGGGCACGCTGACTCGACAATCGGGGTATCAATTCCTACCGCTTATTGCGATCGTCATTTTTCTGGTCACTGGCATAACACCTTTCCGAGCAGTTTTTTACTCGACGCTCCTTGCGATCGCACTAAGTTTCATTAGATCGGAACATGCGTTAAAGCCGAAACGTCTAGTCGCTGCATTGGAAGCGGGAGGACGAGGGGTCTTGTCAGTCGCGGCAACCACCGCAACCGCAGGCATCATCGTTGGAGTCGTCACTTTAACTGGCCTTGGACTGAAAATTGCCGGAATCATTGTCGCCCTAGCTGGTGGTAATGTCTTCTTAACCGTTATCTTTGCAGCCATCGCTGTCTTGATGCTCGGATTAGCCGTACCAGTAACAGCTTCGTACATCATCGCCGCAGTCATGATCGCGCCAGCCTTGACACTCGTCGGTGTAGCTGACTTCGCAGCACACATGTTTATCTTCTATTACGCCGTCTTGTCAGAGGTAAGTCCACCAACGGCACTATCACCATTCGCTGCTGCTGCTATTACAGGCGGAAACCCATTCCGAACGATGATGCTTACGTGGAAGTACACACTCCCGGCATTTCTTGTTCCATTTGCATTTACGTTGAGTCCTGAAGGAGCTGGCGTGCTCCTCCAGGCACCGGTTATCGACATCGTACGGACCGTCGGCACAGCGGTTATTGGGGTTAGTGCGCTCGCTATGGGGCTTGGTGGCTGGCTTTTGCGTCCGACGACAACTCTTGAGCGTATCCTTGCCGTCACAGGGGGGTTACTATTATTTTACGCTACGACTCCAACAGATCTTGTGGGATTAATACTATTTACCGTAGCGATCGCGTTACATTTAGTTCGCAAACAATGAGAAGGTACCTGTAATGACCTTGAACAAACCGAAAAGCTGGATCGTTTGTTTTCTTGTCGCATTCGTTGCTTCTGGTTGGAATGCAACGTCACTTTACGCTCAGACACTAATACAAGTATCACCAGAATCTGTGGGGATGTCTTCGGAACGACTGAGGAGACTCACCAATACACTGGAAGACTACGTGTCAAATGAACGGATTGCCGGTGCAGTCGCCATCGTCGCCAGACAAGGAGAAATTGCCTATCTGGAAGCATTTGGTATGCGGGACCTGGAGTCAAACTCTCCAATGGCCACTGATTCAATTTTTCGTATCGCATCACAAACTAAGGCGCTAACCAGTACTTGCATCATGATCTTGCAAGAGCGGGGCCAATTGCTGATTTCGGATCCACTCGCCAAATATATGCCTGAGTTTGCGAATGGTACCGTGGCAGTTGACAACGGTCGTGGCGGGTACGACGTCGTCGCGGCGAGGAGAGCCATTACGATCCGGGACCTTCTCACTCATACATCCGGTATTAGTTACGGCAATGGCCTCGCGGTCGAAGAATGGCGAGACGCCGACGCGATTGGCTGGTATTTTGCAAAACGTGACGAACCGATTCGAGAAACGATTCGTCGTATGGGTTCGTTGCCAGCGACTGCACATCCTGGCGAAAGTTGGGTCTACGGTTTTAACACAGACATTCTAGGGGCTCTCGTCGAGGTAGTCAGTGGACGTCCGTTCGATGCTTTTCTTCGGGACGAGATTCTCGAGCCTCTCGGTATGAGCGACACTCATTTCTATTTGCCGGAGGAAAAGAAAGACCGGTTGGTCACCGTCTACTCGTCGACTGCAACTGGAGGGATCGAACGAGCACCGGCTCCGGGATATATGGACGACAGCGGTATTTTTGGCACTATCGGACAAGGTCAGTACGTCGATGGTCCCAGAACGAATTTTTCCGGTGGTGCCGGCCTGCTCTCAACGGCAGCGGACTATACGAAATTTCTTCAGATGATGCTTAATGCTGGAGAACTTAACGGTAACCGCGTGCTAAGTCGGACGACGGTTAATTCTATGGTGAGGAGTCACACTGACGACCTTGATTTCAGACCTGGTCAAGGTTTCGGTTTGGGTTTCTCTGTAATGCAAAACCCAGCAGCCTTTGGCCTTCCTGCGTCGACCGGTGAGTTCGGGTGGGGTGGAGCTTACCACTCTACCTACTGGGCTGATCCGAAAGAAGAAATGATCGTTGTATACCTAACACAACTTCTTCCAGCTCGTAACATCGACGACTTCGGCAAACTACGAACACTTGTTCATCAAGCTATCATCGATTAGCCACTACACCACGAGATCGCATTACCAAAAATACTTTCGTCAGTGTGGAGTACTCTGTCACCAATCGATAATTAAGCCATGCTTGGTCTTGCAGAAATTTTAATCGTTGTAGTACTTGTTTTGATCATCTTTGGCCCGATGATCATGCGCCGACGAAAGAAAACAAAACACCAGTAACAAGGGCTCTGTCGTTAGCCTGTCGACCAGGCTTATACGCGTGTCAACTTGCGAAACTTAATTCGATGAGGCGTGTCGGCCTCACCACCCAGCCTTCGCCTCCGATCAATCTCGTAATCAGCGTAGTTACCGGAAAAACATTCCACGTGGCTATTGCCCTCGAATGCGATGATATGCGTCGCAATCCGGTCTAGGAACCAGCGGTCATGGCTCACGACAACAACGCAGCCTGCGAACTCTACCAACGCCTCTTCAAGTGCCCGCAATGTGTCAACATCCAAATCATTCGTTGGCTCGTCGAGCAAAAGCAAGTTCGCACCGTCTTTTAAGAGACGCGCCAGATGAACACGGTTGCGCTCCCCACCTGACAGTTCTCCAACCTTCCGCTGTTGGTCTCGACCTTTAAAATTAAACCAAGACACATAAGCACGAGAAGCCACCGTGCGCTGAGCCAAACTAATATCATCCTGACCGCCAGAAATTGCCTCCCATACTGACATGTCGGGGTCGAGTTCACGATTTTGGTCCACGTAGCCAAGTTTTACGGTTTCACCAAGCCTGATAGTTCCTGCATCAGGCTCTTCAGACCCTGTAATTAATTTCAATAACGTAGTTTTCCCCGAACCATTTGGCCCAACAACACCGACAATACCCGCAGGCGGCAGCGTAAACGTCAATCCACCAATGAGAGCACGATCACCGTAGCCTTTAATAACGTCCGTGGCCTCGACCACCACGTCGCCGAGGCGAGGGCCAGGTGGGACGTAAATCTCCACCGATTCCATCTTTTCGGTAACGTCGTCTGCGAGCAATTGCTCATACGCGTTCAGTCGGGCCTTGCCTTTCGCCTGACGTGCACGAGGAGACATACCAATCCATTCAAGTTCACGTTGCAAAGTCCGCTGTCGTTTTGCCGCGTGCTTCTCCTCAACATCAAGTCGTTTTTGTTTCTGGTCCAGCCACGAAGAATAATTTCCCTCCCATGGAATACCAGCACCACGGTCAAGCTCCAGAATCCACCCGGCAACATTGTCAAGGAAATATCGGTCGTGGGTGACCGCTACTACTGTACCCTTGTAGTCCGCCAGAAACCGCTCTAACCAAGCAATGGTCTCCGCATCAAGATGATTCGTCGGCTCATCAAGTAACAGCAGATCTGGCGACTGCAGCAATAACCGACAGAGTGCAACCCGTCGACGCTCACCACCAGATAACTTCGTTACATCCGCCGAACCGGGTGGTAGTCGGAGCGCATCCATAGCCATCCCGATGCGTGAATCAAGATCCCATGCCCCGGCTGCATCAATTTTGTTTTGTAACTCACCCTGTTCTTCAAGGGCCTCGTCCATCTCCGGTGATACCAACCCGGACGAAAGCGATGAGAGTACTTCGTCATATCGCTTGAGCAGTGAACGCGCTGACGCCACGCCTTCGTTGACGTTCCCAGCAACGTCCTTCTCTGGGTCGAGTGCTGGCTCCTGGGCAAGGTAGCCAATCGACAGACCATCCGCAGGAAATGCTTCCCCTTCAAACTCTGTGATTTCTCCGGCCATGATTCGCAACACCGTGCTTTTACCTGATCCATTTAAACCAAGAATGCCAATCTTCGCACCAGGAAGAAACGACAGCCAAATATCCTTAAGGACGGTGTGGTCTGGAGCGTAGCGTTTCCCGAGCCCCTTCATCGTGTAGACATACTGTGGTCCCATAGACTAACCATGGTATCGCAGCACGAGACTCGAAATCGAAAATCAAAGAACTAGACGAAAAAGTTTTGACGATTTCTCTTCGTCTCTATAATTGGCTAGTTCGATGCACGATGAAACTATCAAATTACAATTAGGATTATTGAAGCCCCGAAAGAGAAAGCCTGTCTGGGTAAGTTGGCCGGACGACAAACTCTTGGATGTCCGCATGTGCGACCTCGGCGTCAGCATCGACGGTACACCCCTTGAACGCCGCATCAGTGAAGTCAGAAAAGAACTTAGTGGACATGGTATTGACTTTAGTCCGCACTTTTGGCTATCCGACGATTGGTTTACCCCTGACGGCGTAACTGGGGTCGCTATTCCGTTCTATCTTGCACATCCACGCCTTGCAAAACTTGAAATGAATCAGATGCTTGAAGTTGAAGGAGGCACCAAAACGTGGTGTCTTCAAATTCTTCGGCATGAAGTCGGACACGCCATAGACAATGCATTTCGGCTCCAACGAAGACGCCGTCGACAAAATCTTTTTG
>CAUZRA010000099.1:0-5763 GCA_963582035.1 Vicinamibacteria bacterium
CCGCCGCTATAACCGGCTTGTCACAGATTTCAACTCGGCGAAAGACTTCATGAATAAGGTCCGCAAATTCCAGGTAATGCGTCAGCGCCTGTCGCGAATTCAGATCTTCAATATCCCCCCCCGCCACAAAAGCCCGATCGCCAGCACCAGTGATGACAATCACTCGGACATCGTCATCCGTAGCAAGTTGTGCGAAAGCACTGTCTAACGCCTTCAGCGTTGCAACATCCAATGCGTTGAGTGTCTTGGGTCGATTGATGGTCAAAATGCCCACCCTACCGCGTCGCTCACTCAACATTACCTCACTTTCATTACCCATAGTCCATTCACCCTTAGTGGTCATTATTCGTCGCGACTTAATTCAACCTTGTGGCGCTTAATACATTGCCAGAATGTGCCCGTTATCTGTTATTCGCTAGATCTCCGTAGAGGATAACATCAGAAATGAATGATGAATCAGTTTTCATTATACTGAGTCGTAATGCGGCGATGGGCTAACAAAAACATTACGATCGCCACCGATGATGGAAGAAATCGATACGGCCATATGCCACGATCACCGACCCACCTGATTTACTCAATTTGCAAAACCTGCTGAATCAATCACCGATAACGTATAACAGAAATCAATTGCACCATTTTCAAAGTGGAGAAAAAGAATGACGCAACAAAATGCACTGTCTACTCAAGACTATCTCGATATTCAAAATCTTTATGCCTTATATAACCTCAGCAGCGATGCCACAGATTCAGAAACCTACGCCTCCTGTTTCACTGATGATGGAGTCCTTGAAGCCGCTACGATAGGAATTAGTGTGTCCGGCCGAGAAGCTTTGATCGCTCACAAAGAACGCGATAAGGCAAATCGCGGTGGCAAATACCGACGCCACTGGAATGGCAGTCTCCACCTTGAACTGAAATCCGACGGTTCCGTACTCGGGCGATGTTACCTGGTTGCGTACAACGGCTTGCCCGGTGAACTCCCGGTTCTTGCCGACTGTGGCGTCTACGAAGACACAGTGATTTGTCAGGATGGAGAGTGGAAGTTTTCGCAACGCGTCCTGACCATGGATGGCTCAAGTTGGGGTAAGAACTAATGAGTACTGACATCGTGGACTTGTCAGCGGGTTCGATCGCTCAGGAAATAAGCAAAAAGTCGATCAGCTGTAAGGACGTGACAACGGCATTTCTCGAACGTATCGATGAACTCAATCCGGTATTGAACGCTGTTTGTACATTAAACGATCAAGCGCTCGATCAAGCTGACAAGGCTGACCAACGACTAGCGCGTGGAGAAGCGGCGCGACCCCTCGAAGGGGTACCTATCTTGGTTAAGGACATCCTCCATACAAAGGATGTTCGCACGACCTATGGATCTTTAATTCGCGAAAATTATGTGCCAGGCGAGGATGCAGTCTCTGTAGAAAGACTGAAAGACGCCGGCGCTATTCTCCTTGGCAAAACGAATACTCCTGAATTTGCGCATGACGTCAATACAAACAATCAGATCTTTGGCACAACGCGCAATCCATTCAACGTGAACGTTACTGCTGGAGGTTCCAGTGGCGGTTCTGGCTCTGCCGTGGCAGCCAATCTGGCACCGATAGCACTGGGAACAGATCTTGGCGGATCGATTCGCGTTCCTTGCTCGTACAACAGTATCGTTGGACTTCGACCCAGTCCTGGCCGCGTCCCTGTGTACCCTACTGAATTTGGTTGGGATACATTGGTTGAACATGTTCAGGGACCTATGACACGATCTGTCGCTGATCTAGGTCTCGCTATGTCCGTGCTGGCGGGACCAGATGACCGCGATCCGAGCTCGTTACCCGCATCGACCCACGACTTCAATGTAGCGGCTTCAGCAACACAATCTCTGGAAGGTCAGCGCATCGCTTATGTCGGCAACCTTAACGGTCTTTTCCCACTCGATCCCGAAGTCGAACGACTCACGAAAGCTGCCGCCCGACAATTTGAAAGCCTCGGTTGTATCGTTGAAGAAGCCTCTTTCGACGAATCCGACATTCGAGAAATCGTTACTGGTACGCGCGCTTTTGGCATGGTTGGCCGCTATGCGGAGCTGTTCGACGAGCATAAAGACAAAATGACGTTACAACTGGTCAATCAAGTGACTAACGCGCTGGCCCTTGATGTTCGCACTATCGTAAATGCTGAAAAAATGCGCACCGGATATTGGCACCGGGTTCGGCAATTTTTCGAACAATACGACTACATGATCGCCCCGAGCGTCGGAGCACCTCCGTTTCGCCTAGATGAGGCCTTACCCACCGAGGTCGGAGGCGTTGCTGTTGAGCGGTATTATGATGTTTACCTGGCCGCCTACGCTTTCAGCGTGACCGGCTTACCGGTAATGGCTGTGCCATGTGGCCTAACGGCTAATGGCCTGCCAGTTGGAATGCAAATCGTAGGACATCGCCTTCGCGATGACAGTGTGATTAGTGCAGCGGCAGTATATGAACATCATTGCGTTGAAAATTTTGTGCGACCTGACATCAATCTCGGCCAAGTTAAACCCGTGAGTCCAGAACTCGCGACACCCGGCCTCGCGGTAACAGAAGTCGTAAAATAATTCAAAGTGCCAGACTCGGCGCAATAATACCTTACGAAGATCAGGGGAGCCTTTGACTCGTTTGATATCAAATGCAGTTGACAAATGAACCATGAGTCGGTTTTCATGATGGATGGGCGCTTCGTACTAACGTGGTTACAGGCGCACATAGGCCCAAGAACTAATTTGGGACCCAGCGGCTTGGTGTTTAATCAGAGTTTTTAAAAAATATAACGCCATACCTATAAACCACGATACCGATTTAACAGGAGGAAAAACGCTATGCAACCAAGAAGACATGTTTTATCAACAATGAGTGCGGCACTGATTGCCTCTATGTGTGTCGTTGGCGCGGCCAATGCTGAAGTGGGCGTCACCGATACAGAGATCAAGATTGGGGCGTTGGGTGTGCTAACCGGGCCACTTGCGAAATACGGGAATACTGTTTACGACGGCATTGAAACTGTCTATGAAGAGGCAAACAAATCAGGCGGAATTCATGGCCGGCAACTAGTCTATGTTCGTGAAGATGACCGGTGCCAAGCGGCGGAAGCCGTGGGAGCTGCCAAGAAGTTAATCCATCAACACAAGGTGTTTATGATACATGGTGGGGCCTGCTCCAATGCCAGCCTCGCCGCTAAACCAGAAATTGTTGCCACCAAAGTGCCTTGGGTCATTACGGCCTCCACCGCACCCTCACTGACTGACCCCGTTACGCCACACATTTTTACTACCATGCTGGCAGGTTGGATGGAGAGTTATGCCCAAGTGCAATATGCCGTTGAGAAAGGAATGAAGCGGGTGGCAATTATTGCCCAACACGACAATTGGGGACGCAGCCGATACGACCCTCTACTGGAAGCGTTCAAGCTGCATGGTATTGAACCCGTTGCAAACGAGGAAATCGTTCCTGATCCTGCTGATGCAACGGCAATTGCGCTGCGGATTCAGGCGGCGAAAGCCGATGCGGTCATATTGATCACATTTCCTAAGGCTGCTGTCGTAGCCGTTCGGGATATGTATAAAGTGGGCTACAAACCCTTCATGATTGGAGGATCAACAGTCGGCGATGTCGGCCTATTTACAAAAAACGTTGGTATCCCAGGGGCGACCGACAACTTGCACGCTGTATCCACTATTGGCTACGCGGCCGATGACCCCGCCGTTGCCAAGTGGAAAAAACTGGTCGAGGCCAAATATTCGGGTGACACATTCAACATTTATCACATGTTCGGCATTGCCAGCGGACAGTTTGTGGTTGAAGCGCTGAGAAAGGCCGGGAAAGATTTAACCCGTGATTCCTTCAACAAAGCTGCATCCAATTTATCGGTCAATACGGATGTCTATGGTGGACCAATCACCTGCACGCCAACTAATCATCAGTGCCACAATACGGCAGCGTGGTTTGGTCTAGTAGATGGCACCACGAAAAGACTGGCTACGACAACCGTAACCCGTTAGACCATGCCAATTTTTGGTTATAACTCAAGCCTGTCTGGCATTTGCCAGGCAGGCTTGGGGAATAAATTGATCGCTTAACCATCTTTACCTATGTTGGCTTACTTACTTATGAGCGGCATCGCCACGGGGGCGCTGTACGCTATGGTGGCTATCGGGTTGGTATTGGTATACCGATCCACCGGACATATTAATTTTTCCCACGGCGAGTTGTTTATGTTTGGCGGCTTCATTGCCTATACATTCTTCGTCATACTGGGAGTGCCCTATTTCCTTTCTCTAATACTGGCGGTCATTGGGGGCTTCGTTCTAGGCGTTCTCTCCGACCGTGCGGTATATCGGCCACTAATCAAAGCACCCCCGTTGACAATGGTGCTCGCGACCGTCGGGTTTTCATTTTTTTTAAAAGGTATCGCCAGGTATTTCTGGGGGTCTATGGAAGGTGGCGATTATGTAGCCTTCCCCGCCGCCATGGATCCCTCCCCCATACCCATCGGCAGCATCATGGTCTTCCCTCAACAATTATTGATTCTCGCAGGTGCTATCGTATTTGTGGTTGGCTTTACCATTTTCTTCCGCATGACTCGTGCAGGAAAAATGATGCAGGCTACGTCCGAAAACCCGACAGCCGCCTACCTTTCTGGCATTCGAGTCGAACGGGTCTACACGCTGACCTGGGGCGCAGGTTCGGCAATCGCTGCGGCGGCAGCTGTGTTGATGGCACCGATGACCCTGCTATCGCCTGACGTTGGCTTTCAATTATTGCTTAAAGCATTTGCCGCAACAGTACTGGGCGGGCTTGGCAGTATGCCCGGTGCAATCGTTGGCGGCCTGTTAGTCGGTATTCTCGAGTCTCTTGGAGGCGGATATGTTCACTCTGGGGTGCAAGATGTTTCGGCTTTTATTGTGATTATCGTTGTGCTGGTAATCCGACCCGCAGGTTTATTTGGCGTTCGAAACATCCGCGATACCTAACCCCAAGGTCAAATGATGCAGGCATTATTAGCGCGCAGAAATATTGTTGCGGTTGGAATCATAGTCTTTGCCATCCTACCAATGGTCGCGAACGCCTACATTGTGTTCGTTGCCAATCTGGCGTTGATGTACATATTGTTGTCCGTAGGACTCAACATGCTGCTAGGTTATGCAGGCCAACTAGCATTTCCTAATGCAGCACTATTTGGGGTTGGCGCCTATACCAGCGGTCTGTTGCGTCTTGAATTTGATTTACCTTACTGGATTACTCTCCCAGCTGGCGCCGCGTTCGCAACGCTGATTGGGCTTGCGATTGCGCTACCTGCTCTGCGGCTGCGGGGCCTTTATCTAGCACTTGCAACCATCGCCTTTGCCCAAGCCGCACTCTGGGTTTTTGGTCACTGGAACTCGGTCACCTATGGAGGAGCCGGTTTTAGAGTGCCTCCCATGGATTTCAGTCCGTTGCCGCTAGATCCGCCAACTGGCATCTACTATCTGACGTTGATCATTGTTCTGGTAGCCGTTCCGCTCGGGTGGAATATAGTGCGTTCACGGATCGGGCGCGCCTGGGTTGCCCTGCGCGAAAGCGAAGTGGCTGCTGAAACACTGGGAATCGACTTAACCCGTTATAAAGCATATGCCTATGTTGTCAGTGGGCTTTATGCCGGCACGGCAGGCGCCTTATTTTCTGCGTTACTCGGGATAGTCACCCCTGAATCTTTTGATTTATTCCAAGTTATCGTTCATTTCTGCATGGTCAT
>CAUZRA010000100.1:0-5699 GCA_963582035.1 Vicinamibacteria bacterium
CCAAAGCGCGGACCTGGGGCGAGACCGAGGCCAACCAAATGCCTGCCCATCAGAATTGGATCTGGGGGGGCGTTTTGAACCCCTAGCGCTTCTGCCCGGGATCGAAACCATGCCATTGCCGAACAATCGAACGTTCCGTCTCGTCCGTGACAATCTGCGGTGGCAACTCGGGTCAGGAGATCGAGATCAACCTTGCGCGCGAGTCGACGAAAGGCACCATTACCTACGCCATCGCGAGCGGTATGCCACATGCCAGGCTTAAGATGGTGTGCAACAAGACCTAGTACCTGGGTCCGCACGTCGTAGCCATTAAGTTTGTATATCTGCAGACGGTCCAAGAACATAGTTGCTGGCTTGACGCCCATTGCCTCATGGTTGAGCGACCGGATCCGGCCGTCAATTCTTGCGGTTGTCGACGGTTTTCCGAAGTCGTGGCAGGTCGCTCCTAGCATCAGCGCGACTTGTTTAGGATGAGGTAAATCGTGAATTTGCTTGCGAGCCTGATCGACGACAAGAAGGTTGTGCGTCCAGACATCACCTTCGGGATGCCACTCTGGTTCCTGAGGACAGTCTATGAGTGCGCGTAATTCTGGAAAGAGTTGGTCTACCACTCCAATGGTTCGTGCGAGGGTTAATCCCAGCGATGGTTGTTCGGCCTGTAGTAAGAGTTTTTCAAACTCACCCCAAATTCTTTCCGCTGGTAGATCGTCAAGAGGAATCTGTCGGCAGACATCGGTTGTTTCAGCGTCGAGATCGAATTTGAGACGTGCCGACAGCTGAAGGGCGCGTAACACGCGAAGACTGTCGTCTCCAAAAGTTGAGGGATCGACCATACGTAGACGGTGTTCATCGAGGTCACGTTGTCCATTGTGTGGGTCATAGTACGTGTCGGTAAGCGGGTCCCAAGCGATAGCGTTGATGGTGAAGTCTCGACGGCGTGAGGCGATGGTAATGGAAAGACCGGGGTCACCCGTGACACTGAAACCACGATGGCCTCGGCCTATTTTTGATTCGGTCCGAGGAAGTGCGATGTCTAGTGGACCGAGTTTGTAGACGGTGAAGCTACTACCAACGGTGTTGACGGGTCCGAGAGTTTTGAGAATTTCGTGCAGTTTGTCAGCGGGTAGTCCATAGACTTCCAAGTCGATGTCTTTTGAAGGTGTATCGAGCAAGCGGTCGCGTACCCAACCGCCTACGATGAGCGCTTGTCCTCCTGCTGATGCCACAGCACGCGTGACCGTTAACGCAAGATCCCACTCAGACATCACGTGCTAATCGGAAACCATAGTCCGTGTACTGGTATGTCGGAGCTAGTTTGCTTCGCGCCGATACGCGACTAATGGTACGGGCATGTCGCCAAGAGCCTCCTCGTGAGGCTCGACGATGCCCGGCAGGTGGACCGACTGGTTTGCGGGCTGGTGACTCTGCATAGAAAGTACGGGAGTGCCAATCTGCGCACCACTCATGTATGTTGGCGGCTATTCCGCGGATGCCGAAATCGTTTACTGGCCCAAGTGTGACTGGCCATGGTCCATCAAGAGGACCATCGCCACCGTTTGGTATCCAGCTCGGGATCGACTTACCCCATGGATAATCTTCTCCATTCCGGTGACCGCGTGCCGCTCGCTCCCATTCGGCTTCAGTCGGGAGGCGGACGGGGGGGGTCGAGAAGCAGGATGAGTGCCACAGGCAAAACAAATACGCGTCATTCCAACTGACACCGACGGCGGGTTTGTCTAGACCACTAAATAATGGATTATCCCACTCACGGGGGCTAGGGGTTTGCGTGGCCTCAAGATAAGGACGGTATTCAGCCCGTGTGACTGGATCGATTGCCAATTCGAATGTATCGACCCACACGCGGTGTTCTGGTTGTTCGTCCGGTTGGCCGGATTCAGAGCCCATATCGAACCATCCTGATGGAATCTGCACGAATTCACTCATTTGCTGTTCTTGATGATACGTGGTTCGCGTCGATCAATCGTTATGAACCGCTGATATGATCCATCGTTAGGTGGATTTGTGGTGAGGTCACAGACAACTCGTTTGGGACGTCGAGCGCGCGCAGCCATTGTGGTTGCTGCGATTGCGTGCGGCGGGTGTTCCCTGTCGTCAATGGCAGTCAACACAGTACTACCCACGCTGGTCAATCCTGCGGTTTATCTTTCAGAAGAAGACCCCGAACTAATCCGAGCGGCGTTGCCTTTTTTGTTAAAGACCATTGAATCAATCATCGAATCGGACCCTGAGCATAGGGATGCTCTGGCGTTTGCAAACACTGGGTTTGTGCTTTATGCGACCGCCTTTCTACAGCATGACGCGGCACTTGCAGAGTGGGAGGACTACGAATTAGCACGTGATTTAAACAATCGAGCGCTCCGTATGTATCTCCGCGCAAGAGATTTTGGGAGCCGTGTTGTTGAGCTGAAGCACCCGGGCATGAGCGCGCGCTTGGTGACAGAACCTTCCACTGCAGTCACAGCGTTTGAGATCGATGATGTCGAAGCTTTGTACTATCTTGGTGGTGCATGGATACTCGGGATTTCATTAGGACTTGACCAACCCGCGCTTGTAGCGGATCTACCTACCGCGCGGGCACTTATGGACCGGGCCATCGAACTTGACGAAGATTACAATCGGGGTTCACTGCACACTGCATTCATTACTCTTGAGTCTGTGGGTGATGCACTAGGAGGTTCGTACGTCAAAGCGCGTGAACATTTTGAACGTGCTGTGGAGTTGTCAGAGGGATTGGATGCCAGGCCCTATGTGGCAATGGCCCTTGGCGTATCTGTTGCCGAAGAAAATCGGCAGGAGTTTATTGAGTTACTCGAGGCGGCTGTTGCGATTGATATTGAAGAAGAACCAAGTAATAGGTTGTTGAATACGCTGTCACAACAGCAGGCACGCATGTTGCTGAGCCATGTTGATGACCTGTTTTTTGCACCGCTCGATGAAATCGATCAAGATGAGTCTGGAGCAGACGAGGAGATCCAATGATAAAGACGTTCCGACTTGCAGTTCTCTCAGTGTTGCTTATTAGTCCAATTCTTCTCGGAGCGCAGACCGCACGTTTGCGTCTTGGGAGTGTGTTGCCCGCTAATTCTCTTTGGGATCGGTCACTTAAGGAGATGGCAAATGGATGGCAGCAGGCAACAGACGGTCGAGTTCGTTTGCAAGTACGACCCTCGTCCGGAGACGAGTCGACACTACTTCGCCGCATGCGGATGAATAGCCCTCAGGTTGCGGCACTGTCACCATTAGGTTTACAGGAAATCGACGAAGCCTTCAGTGTTTTCGGCGTGCCATTCTTCTTTGAATCGGAAGCCGAAGCGGTGCAGGTGTTGGAGGATTTAACTCCTCGTCTTCGGGCTGTGCTTGCCGAAAATTATTTAGTACTTCTTAACTGGGGACATGGTGGCTGGGTACACATTTTTTCGGGTACATCGATCAGCACTCTCGACGATCTTCGCGGAGCCAAACTCTTTACGTCGGCGGGTGATGATGGTGTCGTGAATTGGTATAAGGAAAACGGGTTTCAGCCGGTGCCGTTAGCTTTAACTGACGTGCTTATGGGTCTTAATACTGGCTTAATAGATGCGTACCCTAGTTCCCCCTATAGCGCGCTCGTGTTTCAATGGTACCGGCAGACATCACATATGCTGGACGTGCCGCTTGCTCCCTTGTTCGGCGCCACGGTGATGAGTCAACGTGCCTGGCAACGTATCAGTGACGCAGATCAGAAGGCCATATTGGATGTGGCAGCTGACACGCAGCAGGCGATGTTTGTTGAGGTGCCGCAGCAGGACGATGAAGCGGTTCTCGAAATGAAGTCCCGTGGGCTCAATGTTGCCGGCGTTAACGAGTCTCAAGCGGCAGTGTTTCGGTCCGAAGCAGAGAATCTGACGGCATCTTGGAGAGGTAGTATGGTTCCGGGGGACATCTATGATGCGGCCGTCGAAGCCCGAAACCGATACCGAAGCCGTTAACAAGTTATTTGCTGTTCATTCCATCCGTATCCAGTCGCTACAGGTCTCTGCTGACCACCCTCTGATACCATCACGTTCGGATGACCTCATCGTTCGACTCTGACGCTGACCGCCAAATCAAAGCCGTCAGTGTGATTCATACGGCTGAAGAGTGGCTAGCGTCGGTCTCGCTGGCGCTGATGATGCTGTTGCCGTTGGCTGAAATTGTCGTTCGACCTTTTGTTGCCGGTGGTATTCCGGGTTCTATTCCTTTCGTTGAGCATCTGACTCTATGGGTAGGATTTATTGGTGCATGCGTAGCGGCGCGCAGCGGTAAGTTAATTGCTCTTGCAACAGCCACCTTTATTCCCGAAGGCATATTTAGAACGTGTGCACGGACCTTTTCAGCAACAGTAGGGGCCATGGTTTCGACATTGTTGGCTTGGGCTGCGTTGGATGTCGTTGCTATTGAGATGGAATTTGGCCGTGAGATTGCTCTCGGAATCCCGTCGTGGATGTTTCAACTGGTGTTGCCTGTCGCTTTTGGAGGCATTGGGTTGCGTTTGGCTTGGGGAGCCGGGAGTTTGGGGACGAGGGCAGTCTCTATGCTCGGTCTGATAGCCGGAATTTGGTTTGCGCAATCGTGGGAGTCCTTTGATGGCGCAGCTGGTTGGCCATGGGTCGTGCTCTTGGTACTTGCGGCGATTGCGGGAGCCCCGATCTTCTCTGTTTTGGCCGGTGCCGCTGCATTTTTGTACATGGTGAATGGTTTTGATCCTGCCGTCGTTCCGTTGTTTGCATACGACCTAGCTACTGAACCCCACCTGCCCTCCATTCCCCTGTTTACGCTGACTGGATTCATTCTCGCCCAGGGCAATTCCTCGGAGCGGTTGCTGCGTGTGTTTCGCGCTGTGACTGGATGGATGCCTGGTGGTACAGCGGTTGTGTGTGCGGTTGTGTGTGCGTTTTTTACGATTTTTACCGGTGGGTCTGGTGTGACGATCTTGGCGTTAGGTGGGTTGCTACTACCTGCTTTGCTGAAGGATGGGTACGGTGATCGTTTTTCGATTGGATTGCTCACCGCCTCGGGGTCACTGGGTCTTTTGTTGCCGCCGGCGATGCCATTGATTTTGTACGCGATTGTTGCGCAGACCGCACCAGAGAACCTGTTTATCGGAGGGCTTCTGCCCGGCTTGCTCTTAATTGCGATGGTCGCAGTTTGGGGGATGCGTCAGGGGATGCTTACCGGGGCTGGTCGGCAGCGGTTTGTCTGGCGAGAGGCTCAAGATGCCCTCTGGGTTGGGAAATGGGAATTACTCTTGCCCGTTGTTGTTTTGGGGGCATTGTTTAGCGGTCGGGCGACTTTGGTTGAAACGTCGGCGCTTACAGCGCTTTATGCGCTGGTCATTACTGCATTTGTTCATCGAGATTTTTCATTTGCTAAAGGCTTACAGCAGGCATTTCGCGAGTGCATCGTGCTGATTGGCGGTGTATTAATCATTTTGGCCGTTGCAAAAGGATTTACGGCCTACATGGTTGATGTTGATATTCCGTTCCGACTTCTCGAATGGACGCAGGCACACATCGAATCGCCATTGCTGTTCTTGTTGGCACTTAACGTTTTTTTGTTGATTGTCGGATGCATCATGGATATCTTTTCGGCCATCGTTGTCGTTGTTCCACTCATCAGTGAGATTGGCGCTGCGTATGAGATCGATCCGGTTCATCTGG
>CAUZRA010000101.1:0-5694 GCA_963582035.1 Vicinamibacteria bacterium
CATGAAACCACAAAACACGCCGGCCAGTGATCTTAATCCCATTACATTAGAGGTCGTCTGCGAAAGTCTTATTGCCATAGTGCGAGAGATGCGGGCGACCATCATTCGCGCTTCCTATTCGTCCAATATCTATGAATTTGAAGATTTTTCATGTGCTCTGTTTGACGCATCGGGACAAATGGTTGCTCAGTCGTGGGATCATCCAGGACATGTTTTACCTCTACCGTGGGGTGTCAAATGCATGTTCGAAGACTTCGAGAACGATCTTGAGCCTGGTGATGCAATCCTGCTTAACGACCCGTATAGGGGCGGAACACACTTAAATGACGTAACACTGATCTGTCCGCAATTCGACTCCAGTGGAAACATCATTATTTTTCCAGCGGTTCGTGCACATTGGGTTGATGTGGGTGGAATGGTTCCCGGCAGTTACTCCGGATTATCAACAAATATCTATCAGGAGGGGGTGCGTATCCCTCCAATCAAACTCTACGAGGCCGGGAAGGTTAATCGTGCCGCAATGTCACTCCTTATGGCCAACATGCGGATACCTGATGAGCGCGAAGGCGACCTGAATGCCTCGCTGGGTGCCTGCCGAGTAGCCTCAACCCGCATTCGAAAACTTTACGAAAAATATGGGGAAACCACTGTCGAAGCGTGTGTCGCGGTTAACCTGGACCGCACCGAAAGACGACTGCGAGACAAAATCGCTCTTTTGCCAGACGGCGACTATTACTATGAGGATTATCTCGAGTTCTACAATGCTGGACAACTAGACCCGGTACTTGTTCGTTTTAAATTAACCGTATCGGGGGATCAGCTCATTGCTGATTTTGCTGGGACTAATACACAAGTTCCCGGCGTGGTGAACTCATCGTTAGCCGTTGCCGGTGCTGGCGTATTCGTTGCAGTTAAGTCGACTCTCGATCCCGGTGGGGCTATGAATCATGGTGCTTTTCGACCGATCGAATTGCGCGCGCCGGAAGGCTCAGTCGTCGATGTCCGCGACGATGCACCAGCGGGAGCTCATGGTGAAGTCAGAAAACGTGCCGTCTCTGTTGCGCTCGGTGCCTTGTCCCAAATCATCCCCGACCTCGTGTCTGGCGACCTATGCGGGACTTCATTCCCTAATGCCATCGGTGGTATGAATAGCAGAGTTGGACGACCCTATGTCTACTATGAGGCACCCGCCGGTGGTAACGGTGGTTTTCTAGAGGCGGATGGCTCCAGTGCGTTTGTCAATGTTGACTTCGGAAATTTGCCATCGATCTCAAATGCGGAAATGATTGAAAACAGTATGCCGTTATTGGTTGAGCGCAGCGAAATTCGAATGGATTCTGGCGGCGCCGGCAAACAACGAGGCGGACTCGGCATGTTGCGTGAGGTGCGTCTCCTGGACGAGGAAGCGAGTTACTCTGTTCTCAGCGATCGTGCTGTTATTCCACCGTATGGAATCAAGGGAGGCGGCAGCGCAATGCCGTACCAAGTTTCCATCACCCGCGGGACTGAAGAAATTATGTTTGATACCCCCGGCAAAGTGACGGGCTATCCCATCAGGAAAAATGATGTCGTGGTAATGCGTTCCGCAGGGGGCGGCAGCTACGGTGATCCTTTGGAACGAGATCCCGCTTTAGTATGCGCCGATATTGAAAAGGGCTACGTATCTCAAGAGAAGGCACAAGAGCAGTATGGCGTGATCCTGAACGCGAGTGGCGAACTTCATGTAGAGATGACCTCTAGCTGTCGAGAAGCGCTCAGAGCCAAACGTTTTCACATACCTGTCCGGATAGACAATGCACTCGAGTACTACACCGGAAAGAAAGGGCATCGCCGGTTACTGACCGTAGCCACCGAAATCGCCCAAAAATTAGGCGTCGCAGACGATGACATGGTAGAGATACTGGGAGAGAATCCAGCTCCCCTTCGTGCCTGGATACGGATCAATGCCCTCGCATCGTCTGATTCCGTTCCACTCGATGATTTTGCTACCAAGGTTCTGGGGATAACTGAAAGCAGCGTTGTATGGATTCGACCCTTGTGGACTCCCACTGTACCAGCAGGCCTCGCCAGCTGAATGTCCGCTTTCCGCTTACGACACCTGACAAACGCCGCTGGATCTATAACGCCCTAGAAAACAAACCATCAGCGACCAATGTCGTGTAGGCGGCTATTGCATTCTCACAGTCAGTCGATGATGTCTTCTTTTTCCCACGCCTTATATAGCGCATCGCCACATAGGCTCTAGCGCCTAAAAACATAAACACAACAGCTTCCAACTCAGCATCACTGTATGCCGTAATTTCTCCTCGCTTGACAGATCGTTCCAGCGCTTTTCTGAATCCGTCAACCAGTAAATCTGTGTGTCTCCGATAAGCTTTAGGCGGGTGCACTTCCGCTTCGCTAAGCATTCGGTAAAAGCCGGGATTTTCTACCAAATACTCACAAAACGCGCGGAAACGCGCCGACTCACGATCAGCACCCGTCAAATCATCATCTAATCTGTCGGTAATGTATTCAAGCATTCTCCGGCCAACGTGTGGCAAGAGAACATCGAACGAATCTTGACGCGCTGAAAAATAATTGTAAAACGTACCTTATGCTACGCCCGCATGGCCTGCGATCTTTCAAACCGATGCACCAGCATATCCCTCACGCCCAACGATTTTCTCGCCAGCAATCAGGAGTCGCTCATGGGTCTCTAGTTTTCTTTCTGCGCGTGTTGCACCACGCGCTTGTTTTTTTCTGTCTCGCTGAATTGCCAAAAGAATCCCCGTTTCCGTCACTGATTGGATCAAATCCTATTCTATCGTGACGGGGACAATGCTTCTGGCGAACTTTGCATAAACCACCCTGCAGTGCTTTATCACCCGCATAATCTAAACCGTGAAAAACGCCACGGATCACGTTGGCAAGGGCATCGAGAGCGATTCTCGGCCAAATATTGAGCCTACCTATCACTCACGACTCAAGACAACTTCTTCAGTGAGCAATTAGTGTTAGCAACAGAACGGGGAGGCTCTGACTGAATATCAATGTATAGACACCGATATTATTGTCCTAGCGCGCCGGTCAGACACCGAGGGGGCCCTATACCCCGGCTAACCGGTTTGCATAGATACTGAGGGATTCTTCAAAATCCTCGCTAGTCGAGCAAGAAGGCGAGCCGCATCTGCTCCATCATGAACTCGATGGTCACAAGCCAACGTCAAACAAATCTCCTTATGTAGAACCGGGTGTCCCGCCTCGTCCGGCCTAAACAATGCTTGCTCAGACCCAACGCCGAGAATCATGGCCTGAGGTGCATTAATGATCGGTATCAGACTACTCGCGCCAAACATTCCCACATTAGAAATGCTGACCGACCCACCACCCACCTCCTTTTGCGTCAGGCTGTCGTCCTGAGCCCGACTTGCAAGCGTGCGCGCCTCGATTGCCACCTCTTCCAAGGTGCGTCTACCGGCATCGCGAATAATCGGCACGCGCAAACCATCTTCCGTTTCCGTCACCATTCCGATATCTACCTGATTAAACGCGAGAATTTTATCATCCACCCAAATGCGATTAGTGGTCGGTAACTCTGCCATCGCGACACCCAACGCTTTTATTAATAGATGAGTGACTGAAACCCGAATCTCTGGCGACCGTTTATTTATCGTTGCCCGAAATACCTGCAGCGCAGAGACTTCGACGTCCTGCGTAATGTAAAAATGCGGGACATTGGTTTTCGCCGCGGACACTCTTCTAGCGGTCGCCAATCGGGCAGCGGAAGGACTAATCTCCTGCGCTTGCAGGCCGTGCTCTGATTGCAGTCTGGGCATCTCTTGTGCAACCGAATCCCCAAGGTGGTCAAGATCATTAACCTTGATACGACCTCCCGGCCCACTGCCTGCAACCCGCGAAAGATCAACCCCCAATTCTCGTGCCCGTTTTCGGGCTAAGGGTGTGGAAACAATTCGGCTGCTATCACTGTCCTTCACAAATTGGCGAGGCTCAATCGCAACGGCTGATACCGCGGCCTCTGCAGTAGTAACCACTTTTTCTGGCAACTGTGAAACCCGACCTCCTTTTAACGTTGCCAACGGCATACCGACTGGAACGATATCACCTTCCTCAACAAGCAACTCATCAATGATGCCGTCGATGTCTGCCTGCACCTCATTCGCAACCTTCTCAGTCTCGACCACGAAAAGCATGTCTCCAGCACGGAACTCATCGCCCGCACCTACATGCCACTCAAGCAGAACACCTTCGGTCATGGTCAAACCCAGCTTCGGCATGACCAATTGCGGCATCAGCACATCAACACCCATCTAAATCCCTTGTTTGAAAACCAGCTTGTAAAAGCATCGTTATGAAATAACTGTAAAAAGTCGGTACATTAAAAACAGCGCAATACACGCCATGACCCATACGGAATGCCTTGCCCCTTTGCTCTATAGAGCACTAGGCTAAAGTGCGCCGTACCGCTCGAACGATATCACTCGCATCAGGTCGGTACGCGGCCTCCAGAGATTTGGCAAACGGTGACGGAGCAAACGGTGCCCCAACGCGAATAATGGGTGCATCCAGTTCATCAAATCCAACGTCGGCCATTCGGGCCACAACTTCTGCTCCGACGCCAAACGCCTCCACTGCTTCGTGCGCTACGACCAGGCGATGTGTACGTGCTAGGCTTGAAACAACCATTGCTTCATCCCACGGCTGGATTGAACGCAAATCCAGCACTTCAATATCGACACCCTCAATGGTTAATTGATCAGCAGCTGTCAGTGCCTCACGAACCATCGCACCGTAAGTAACAACAGTAACGTCTCGACCCGGTCGTGAAATCGTCGCTTTACCAATAGGTACTGCCTGAGGATCATCGGGCAATTCACTCTTTGCGGCATAAAGGGTCTTGTTTTCAACAACAATGACCGGATCGGGATCGTCGATGGCAGAACGAATTAAACCGTATGCATCGGCTGCATTCGCCGGACACACCACTTTTAATCCCGGAACATGCGCAAACCATGCCTCCAAACATTGAGAATGTTGCGGCCCTGCATTAAGCCCACCCCCGTGCGGCGCACGAATAACCAAGGGAAGTGACGCCTGGCCACCAAACATGCTCCGTGCTTTGGCTGCCTGGTTAACAATCTGATCCATCGCCAATGTGATGAAATCCATAAACATAATCTCAGCAACAGGTCGCATCCCCGTCATAGCGGCACCGACCGCGACACCCGCAATCACCGCTTCAGAAATAGGCGCGTCATACACTCTTCCAGGACCAAACGTCTCAAGCAACCCACGCGTCGCTTTGAAAGGCCCTCCGGCAGCCGCAACATCCTCCCCGATCACGAAGACGCTATCGTCAACTTCCATTGCGTCATACAACGCTTGATTAACCGCTTTCAGATAACGCACCTCGGGCATCAGCTGACTCCGAGCCTTGGCGTATAAACATCTGCCACGAGAGAATCACTCGTCGGCTCTGGTGATCCCTTCGCCAGTTTTAAGGCAACGTCTATCTCTGAATCGACCTCAGCATGCAGTTGCTCAAACCATACGTCAGAGAGACCTTCCGCCAACAGTTGCGAGCGCGCCCGCGCGATTGGATCACGTTCAGACATCATCGACATTTCTTCTTTATTCCGATAGTCCTGGGGATCTCCTTCGAAATGACCTCTGATACGTGTCGTCTGGCACTCA
>CAUZRA010000102.1:0-5660 GCA_963582035.1 Vicinamibacteria bacterium
CTTGCAAAGACGATGCGTGCGGCGGACACACTAATCCTTACTGGCTATCTACTCGAAGAGCACCGTGCTGGGATTAAGGCAGTGACTGAGTCACATCGCCCGTTGTTTGCGCACTAGAGTGGCTTCCGAAGGGCTTGGACCGCTACAATTTACTTCGCCACACGGATGGAACGTGTTTTCGTAGACGTTAGGAGACTTTGAGATGAGACCACGATTTGCCACGCTGCTCGGCGTCGTCGCGGTAACACTGCTAATGATTCCGGTAGAAACGGCCGGCCAAGATGGCAGTTGGACGTTACCTCGTACGGCCGATGGCCATCCGGATTTGCAAGGGGTCTGGGCGAACAATAACGCGACTCCGCTTGAGCGACCTGAGGAGTGGGCTGGCAAAGACACGCTGACCGACGAAGAACTGGCTGCTTTGCAGGTTGCCGCAACCGACGCGGTTAGCGATGGCGATGCGTTGTTTGGTGATCAGTTGGTCTTGGCGGCGATTGAACGGACCACGGCCGAATCGTATGACCCGACAACTGGTAACTACAACCAATTTTGGATCGCTGATCGAGATTTCAGTAACCGGACATCGCTGGTTGTAGACCCGCTAGATGGACGTGTTCCAGCCATGACGTCGTCCGGACAGGCCCGTTCCAAGATGCTCCGGGAGCATCGTCGTATGCACCCGGCCGATACTTACACGGATCGACCGCTCAGTGAACGGTGTGTTACGTATGGGCACCCGAGACTTGGAGCTGGGTATAACAGTTACTACCAGTTGTTCCAGAGCAAAGACCATGTTGTCGTGTATATGGAAATGAACCACGATGCGCGCGTTATTCCGCTTGATGGCACGCCGACACTGAATGATGACGTGCGGTTATGGCATGGCGATTCACGCGGCTATTGGGATGGCGACACACTGGTTGTAACAACGACCAACTACTCCTCGTATGCGACGTTTCGCGGTATTTCATCTGAGAATATGACCGTCACTGAGCGGTTTACGCGCGTTGGACCGCAAACGCTCAATTATGAAGTTACCATCGATGATCCCACCACCTATACCAAGCCGTGGACCGTCATGATTCCATTGATGGGTACGACGGATGCGGTCTATGAGTACGCGTGCCACGAGGGAAACATCGGGATGGATGGGATTCTTACCGGACACCGTGCGGAGGAGCGTGAGCTGGCCACTGGTAGTAAATAACAGTCGTCATTTCTGCAGCGGCATGTGGTGTTTTTTCTGTCTAAGCTGACAACCGGATCCGTATTGCTCTGCCAACCAGGCTAGCTAAGTCGGTCGTCGGTTGGTTGGTGATGTTCCGCGTTCTTTAAGGATTTTCAAATGAAAGTTTGTGTCGTTGGAGCTGGCGCAATCGGTGGCTACATGGCCGTTCGTATTGCCAAGGCGGGACATGACGTATCAGTCATTGCCCGAGGCCCACATCTTGCGGCCATTCGGACGCATGGCCTGAAACTGGTCGAGGCGGACCAAGAACTTGTGGCAACTAACCTGTCTGCGACGGACAACATTTGTGAGCTCGGTCCGCAGGACGTTGTCCTCCTGGCCTTAAAGGCACATCAGATTGAAGCGGTGGTAGACGACCTTTCGGTTCTCTTAGGACCTAAGACAGTTCTGGTGACGCTCCAGAATGGGATTCCATGGTGGTATTTTCAAAGGTTTGACAGTCCCTACTCTGGCCGTGTTGTCAAGACGGTCGATCCGAATGGCGTGCTCTTCAATAAAATCGATCCTGGTCGCATTATTGGGTGCATTGCGTACCCGGCAGCCACGATTGCTGAGCCGGGTGTGATTAAGCATGTTGAGGGGAACCGGTTTCCTGTCGGTGAATTGGATGGAAGTGAGTCAGACCGTGTTAATCAGGTGTCCGCGTTATTTACCGAGGCAGGATTCAAAGCGCGGGTCTTAACGGACATTCGTTCTGAAATTTGGTTAAAGCTGTGGGGGAACTTGACCTTTAATCCAATCAGTGCTGTGACGCATGCGACACTGGTGGATATTTGCCAGTTCCCACTTACACGTACGTTGGCTGCGACGATGATGACGGAAGCCCAAAGCATTGGTGAGCGATTGGGAGCTGGTTTTCGCGTTCCGATGGAGCGTCGGATAGCCGGCGCTGAAAGTGTCGGGAAGCATAAGACATCGATGTTGCAAGACGTTGAAGTAGGGAAACCGCTCGAGATCGATGGCATGCTTGGTGTGGTTGTTGAGTTGGCGGAGATGACTGAGGTGGATGTGCCGACGTTGCGGGCCTTGTACGCGTGCGTGAGTTTACTTAATAGGACAATTCAAGACGAAGAGATCTACATCAAAGGTAACCGGAGAGAGTAATGAAAGCGTTGGACGGTGTATGTGTACTGGATATGACTCATGTTCAATCAGGCCCTACCTGTACCCAGCTACTCGCATGGTTTGGTGCGGACGTGATCAAAGTCGAACGGCCAGGTTCTGGAGATGCGACGCGTGGTCAGCTTCGGGACGTACCCAATGCCGATAGTCTGTATTTCACGATGCTCAACGGGAATAAACGGAGTATTACCCTGAATACGAAATCAGACCAAGGTAAGGAAATTTTCACGAGATTAATTGCCTCGTGTGATGTACTGACGGAGAATTTCTCACCTGGGGCTCTGGACCGAATGGGTTTTTCATGGGAGCGGATTCAGGAGATCAATCCGCGGATTGTTTATGCATCCATAAAAGGTTTTGGGCCAGGTGCCTATGAAGACTGCAAAGTGTATGAGAACGTTGCCCAGTGTACTGGAGGGGCTGCAAGCACGACGGGGTTTGAGGATGGGCCGCCTGTTGTCACCGGTGCACAAATTGGTGACTCGGGGACAGGGTTACATCTTGCACTTGGGATTGTGACAGCGCTCTTTCAGCGTGAAACGACCGGGCGCGGTCAACGTGTTGTGTGTGCCATGCAGGACAGTGTGCTGAACTTGTGTCGTGTGAAGCTTCGTGACCAACAGAGGCTCGCCCATGGGCCACTTAAAGAGTATCCCCAATATCCAAATGGTGTGTTTGGTACGGCGACGCCCCGCTCTGGCAATGCGTCCGGTGGAGGACAACCTGGATGGATCGTGAAGTGTAAGGGATGGGAGGACGACCAGAACGCCTATATCTACATCATTACTCAGGCTGCCGCTTTTGAAGCGATCGCCCGTGCGATCGGTCGGGACGATTGGCTAAATGATCCAGAATGGAACACGCCGGAAGCGCGCTTGCCAAAATTAGATCAGATGTTCAGTGAAATCGAAAAGTGGACCTCCACGAAGAGCAAAGTTGAGGTCATGGAAACCTTGAATCCGTTAAATGTGCCATGTGGACCAGTTCTATCTATGGAAGAACTGTCGGTCGATCAGTCGCTTCGGGAGTCTGGTACGGTGGTTGAAGTTGACCATCCAGAACGTGGGAAGTATTTAACCGTTGGAAATCCGATCAAACTGTCTGATTCGCCAGCAGATGTGAAGCGTGCACCCTTATTGGGCGAGCATACCGATGAGATCCTTGGTCAGGTGTTGGGAATGAGTCCTGACGAGGTTGATGCGGCGAAGAACAGCGGGGCAGTGTAGCTTCTGACTAACTTGGTGATGGGTAGTGTAAGTCAGAAATCGAGAGGGAGGGCTCGAATGCGTCCGGGACGGTTTACGTCAACGGCGGTTGTCATTCTTGGTGTATTTCTCTTGGTGGTGTCCAGAGATCGTCACCCGTTGCACGCACAAAATTCGGCTGTAGTGCCTCTCAGTTATACCGTTTCACAGGCTGATGCTGGCGAAGAAGCCTACGCCGAGTCTTGTGCTTCGTGTCACGGCGACAATCTGGACGATGGAGAGTTTGCAGTTCCGCTGAAGGGCGTCGCCTTCCGGCAAATGTGGCGAGCTGAGTCGCCGGAGGCGCTCTTTAACTTGATGCAGTCCACCATGCCGCAGGACCGTCCGGGAAGTCTACCGGACGAAACGTATGCATCGCTGTTGGCGTTTCTTTTTCAAGAAAATGGCACCTCTCCTGGCAACGAAGCCTTGCCGGCTGACGCAACTCGGCTTGAGGCGATAGCGTCTCCGAACTGGCGGCGTGCAGAAGGTGGGGGACTTGCCCCGAATGCCGTACTGCCAGCGTGGCCGTTACGAGCCAATCCTCTTGATCGGATCGAAGCAGTGACTGAGTTCATGTTGACAGAACCGGCTGACGAGGACTGGCTGTTGTGGCGTCGGACATATGATGCCTACGGTTATAGCCCCTTGGATCAAATCAATACTGAAAACGTGTCGGATCTGCGGGTGGCATGGACATGGTCGTTACCACCTGGTCCGAATGAATCGACACCGATAGTTCATGATGGGGTACTTTTTGTGCATGGCTATGGTGACCATGTTCAAGCCATTGACGCGCAGACCGGAGATTTGCTGTGGCAGTATTCTCGTCGTCTGCCGCGCGGGGTGCCGCCAAGTATTAAGAGGGGGTTATCGATCCTCGGAGAGCAGTTATTTGTCGCAACGTCCGATTCTCATGTTGTTGCGCTCGACACGCGCTCAGGGGATGTCCGCTGGGACCAACCGGTCGGTGATTTATCTCGTGGTTTACGGATGACCGGTGGGACGCTCGTTGCTCGTGGGAAGGTTATGGTCGGGACAACCGGTCGGGCTGAGGGCGGCAACTATATTGTGGCTTTAGATGCAGCTTCTGGTGAAGAAGCGTGGCGTGTGGGAACAATTCCGGCGCCTGACGACCCCGGGGGGCATACGTGGAATGGATTGCCGCGTGCGGAGCGGAATGGTGGTTCAGTATGGATTCCCGGAAGTTATGACCCGGTCCACAACTTGGCATTCTTTGGGCCTGGTAATACGTACGATACGGGGCCGTTACGTGATCTTGCGAGGGTCCCTGGTACGAATAATGATGCGCTGTATCTCGATACCACGCTTGCGTTGAATCCAGACACTGGAGAACTGGTCTGGTACTTTCAGCATCAGGCGAACGGGCAGTGGGATTTGGACTGGGCCTTTGAGCGGCAAATAATGACATTGCCTGTCGATGGTGTTGAAACGAGCGTTGTTGTTACCGTCGGAAAGCAGTCTATTGTTGATATCGTTGAGACGGCAACTGGTGACTATGTGTCATCGATCGATATGGGACTACAGACCGGCATTATTGCCATTGACCCAAAGACCGGTGCAAAGGTTCAAGATCCGACGTTGATTCCCGGTGATGGTGAAACCAAAACGCTATGTCCTCATGTGAGTGGGGGACGGGGCTGGCTTCCCACGGCGTATCGACCCGACACGAAAACAGTATTCGTCCCAATCGTTGAAGCCTGTATGGATTTGGTGCCGGTTCCTGATGGTGAGCGTGGAAGTTTAACCACCGGTGTCCGATGGACCGTACGGCCGCGCCCTGAAAGTGATGGAAACTATGGCCGTCTTGAAGCGCTGAACCTTGAAACTCAGGAGACCGAGTGGATCGCGAGACAGCGAGCGCCCCTGACAACCGGTGCACTTGTTACAGCTGGTGATTTGGTGTTTGCGGGTGATTTGGATCGATGGATGCACGCATTTGATGCTGAGACGGGTGAGCGTTTGTGGGATGTGCGGTTGAATGACGTGCCAAATTCGGCGCCTATTACCTACGCGGTGAATGG
>CAUZRA010000103.1:0-5651 GCA_963582035.1 Vicinamibacteria bacterium
TGTACAGGTCACCTAACAGGTCAAACACGACCATCTCCCCATCAGGACTGACATCGACAGAAATCCACGTGCCTTCGTCGGTGTCCAGTGAGAATGTTCGTTCCGGGTCAAGTGGTAAGTCCCGGTCTTCAGTAGGGCTTGAGTCTTCCTGTGCCCCAAGAACCACCGACGCGCAAAGAGCAACTACGGCAAATGATCGAACTCGCATGGACTAATTCTACCGAGGCGCTACCATGAGAGCAGCAATGAGTCTTCGCCTGGCGCGAATTACACTACGAGAAATCAAGCTAGGGCTGCAAAACCCTTCAGAATGGTCACTTTTCCCGATCGAAGAGCGTCGGGTCCTCTTAATCACGTTGACCGACACTGATGGGGTCACTACGTGGAGTGAGTGCTCTGTCGACGACCGACCGACATCCTCACCGGAAACGATTGACACCGCATGGCTGGCCATTACCAACTGGGTCGGACCGAGAATTCTCGGAACCAGTACCAACCACCCATCCGAAGTGGATAGCCTCCTTAATCGAGGCATCCGAGGACATCGGGCCGCCAAAGCTGCCATTGAAATGGGAACCTGGGCGCTCTGGGCCACGCGAGAAGGAAAGAGTCTCGCTCACGTTCTCGGCGGTAATAACGATACCTTTCTCGGTGGCATCGTTCTCGCTGTACAGCAAACACCAAGCATCCTCGTCGACCAGGCGCGCCACGCGCTATCTCAGGGTTATCAAAAGATCACGATCTGTATACAGCCTGGCTCCGACATCGAATACCTTGGCGCGGCGCGTGAAGCTTTGGGTGCTGAAGCACCGCTTGCGGTAGACGGCATGGGAACATATTCCTTGGATCACGCTGACCACTTAACCGACCTCTGCGCGTATCAACCGCTACTCATCGAACAACCACTCGTGCCAGGCAATCTTCAGAAACATGCTCTATTACAGGACCGGATCGGTACGCCAATCTGTCTCGACGAATCCATTACGCATGTAGGACATGCCGAGGACATGCTCACTCTTGGTGCCGGTCGTATCATGAATGTCAAAGCCAGCCGTGTCGGTGGGTTTACTCAGGCAAAGGCAATTCATGATCTCTGCCAACATCATGCGATGCCTGCCTTCTGCGGAAGCCATCTCGAAACCGGAATCGGTCGAACATACGCCGTGGCTCTTGCCTCCCTTCCACATTTCAGTTTACCGAGTGATATCAGTCCATCAGTGCGCTACTGGCGCGAGGACACCATCACACCAGAATGGCAAATGACTGCGGACGGAAGAATGCGCGTTCCCATCACACAAACAGGTCTCGGGGTCACAGTTGACGTCGATATGATTGACAACCACACCGTCCGAACCAAAACCCTCGTCGCGCCGTAAACAGCGTCGGCCCACTAGCCGACTTTGGATCGATACGTTGCTGTTGTCTTGCTACAGACTTAACAGTTCAATGTCGGCGATCAATTTCTCGACTTCAAACGAGAGCGAACCATTGTAGACACCACGAAGTCTTCCGTTCCGATCCACGAGAAGAACTTTCTCCGTGTGCAAAAATAATTCTGACGAACTGCCCACTTCATCCAGTCGACCGTCATCAGCAAAATACGAATCACGCGCTAATCGATAGATCGTTTGTTCGTCCCCGGTCACTAATTTCCAATGATCAGGGTCAATGCCTCGTTCCTCACCAAATGTTCGTAACACTTCTACGCTGTCATACCGCGGTGCGACACTATACGAGACGAGCAATACATCATCACGGTGTTTTACAACATCCTGTACTTTAGAAAGTTGACTGACAAGCGTTGGACACACAACGTTACAGCTCGTGAAAATAAATGACGCAACGTGGAGACGACCACGTAGATCATTCCGTGTAATTCCTTCTCCGGCCTGAGTAATGAGTGCGAATTCACCTATTTCATGATCGACTGATTCAGTCCACCTCGGGGTAAAGTCAACGCTATCGTAAAACGGCAGTGTGATTCGGGATGCGTAGTCCGCATCCCGCCCGCACCCACTCCCTAGCAATGCAATAGCGACAATCAACAATGTCCCAAGAATGTCTCGCCTCATAACCCTGAACTTTCTTCAACTAATGGAAAGCATGGCTGAGCATTGACATAGCCATATCGCCGGCCATTCTTCATTGCATAATTTAGGTAAAGATAACCGTCAGGTGTCCACGCTTGTTGGAGGCCTTCCTCGTGTCCATTTACATAATGACGAATCTCGTAGGGGCGCCCATCCTGATACCAAGTGCGATAGACACCATCTAGGACCTCACCAGCGTAGCGAGCTTCACGTTGCAGAATGCCACCTGGCCACCAATCACGAGCAATGCGTATGTCAACACCCGCGCCCCAAGATGCACCGGTACCAAGTGTCAATACCGTCAGGAATAGCAACATCAGGATTCGCATCGTTTCTCCTCAGCCAGCCGTGCCGGGTGTGCCACGAAAACACCCGGCGATATACGGCGGGTCATCAGCGGCATGGTAGTGATAAATCCCAGAAGGGAAATCTGCAGTCACGGCAACGTGCCCGTGACACACATCAAGATCTGCCGGTATCTGTCCACTGACGTCGTCGGGGCCGTAAACCGGAAACCCATCAAGTAACACTCCGACCAAGCTAGCCCGCGATGCTTGAGTCAGCCACAATGGCTCAAGGTGATAGTGATAGTCACCTCTAGGTGCCGGATGACCATTAAAGCGGTCAAAACTTTCGATTTCGAAGGTCAGAGGTTGTCGCATTGCAGCGTATTGATTAAATAGCGGCACACCATTCACGGCCACACCTATTGGACCCATTGGAGTATCACTCGGATTGGCATAGCTAGGATTAGTCGGTATTTCAAAAAAATTATTCTGTTCGATAATCGCATTAGGATTGATTTGCATTCCTGCGTGAGGCGCCTCATACAACGAATGGCTCATGTCAAAGTAAGGACTCGGGTGATTCGGAATGCCTTTCGTCCGAACGGTAGTCCGATCGCCACCGCCGACCACTTGTACGCCGTTTGAAAATTTTGCATACATTGCCTGAATTTCTGAAATCGTTGGCGCAGGAAATGAGGGGGAATTAATTTCTACGGTGCTCGGACTCAGTGAAGTTGTCGTGGTAGAAGAGCCACAGCCAGCGGCAAAAATACCGATCCACACAAACCGCCATGATCGTGTCACTTGCATAATTTAATTCTCCTCGGCGAGTCTCGTGATAGCTTCCATGTATATGCTCACCTTAGTAACGCAAGTTCCGTGCCACAAAGACAGACCGCGTCTTGGGGTGATTTCGACCGCGGTCGTACCCTAAATAGGACAACGACTGGGAACACGCGTCACGACTAACAATCATCACGCCGAGATACACAGCGTCATTTACTGGGTTTGTACTTGATACCAGCTGTTCAACCCCTGATCTCTGAGCCCGCGAAAAATCGTTTGACGATCATCCCAGACACGACGGGTTGTAACGTCAATTCCAGCCTGTTCAACAAACACCAAGGCAAACGCCGTAGCATACTGAGGCGGCACACGTGGACCAGCGATCTCGGATTCCATTCCTCGGTAACTCTCATCTGCATCGGCAATCCACACCGCTGCCTGTTCTACGACATGTGTACGAGGGGGGTAGAGGGTTGGAGAATTCCCAACCGTATAGACACCGACCTGAATTTGATAGAGCACAGCTTCGACCGCTGGTGCCGTCGACGACGGACGGATAGCCAGCACGTCATCCGACGTCGGCAGGTCTCGGTCACGCTGTCGACCCACTGCACGAATTGACCACTCTTGCCACCCTTCCTCGTCAAGAATCACCCACCCGTCACGCCGGGCAACCATGTCACGTGTTGTCTCATTAGGAGCTTCGAAATACATTGCGACAGGTGAGGTAATGAGAACTGACTCATTTCCTGTGCGCCGAATTCTGAGAGCAACACTTTCATCATCTGAACCCCGTGCCTCGACCTCAATAAGACGTGTATTGAGTGCGTCGAATAGATCGTAAGCGACAAGAGTTGGATCTTGACTCGCACCATCGGCGACCCGAAAGACAAACAGATGCTGACTCGGCAAAAAATCGTGCAGGGCTTCAAGCTCAAAACCGGCTGCCTGCCATTCAAGGAGTACTTGGCGAACTGACATGACATGGTCAGCCTTGATTTGGTCCCCGCTCCCATCCTCAACGCGGTATTCCAGAAGCGCTACACGCCCAGTCGGTGCCAAGGCGCGTCGTATCCCGGCCAACATCGGTTCAGGGTCAGACATCTCATGGTACACATCCGCAATAATCACCCAGTCGATCTCGCCGGCCGGAAGCTTGGGATCCATCGGCGTGCCAAGAATTGCTTCAACATTGGTGAGACCTTCTTCACGAACCCGTTCACGCATGACCTGAAGCATCTCGGGCTGGATATCTTCACAAAACACCGTGCCGCCAGGCGTAACGCGTTTCGCCATACGCCGAGCGTAGTAGCCTGACCCACATCCCACATCAGCAACCACATCGCCTGGGCTGAGATTCATCATGTCCAGAACTCGACCCGGTTCCTCCTGTTCGACTCGCTCAGCCCGCTCAAGCCAATCAGCACCACGGTAGCTCATGAACTCGGCTGGCACACGATGCCTGTCGACACGATCTGTTTGTGCCGAAACTGGAACCACGAGACCAGCCATCAGAAACACAGCTCTTCCGATCGAGAGGATTTTTGTCAGACCATGAACCATGATGGCCTCCGCATATTTATCATCGTGATACCAGAATACGGCACACGCCACCTTAAATCACCACGGAATCGATTGCTTGTCACGAAAGAATCCTCCGTTCGGACCATCAGCACTCAGCGTCGCAAGCCACACGATCGTCTCTGCGCCCTTCTCTACCGACCGAGTCGCACCAGCCCCACCCATTCTTGTTCGCACCCAACCTGGACATACAGCGTTCACCTTGACGTCGCCGGACACTTCTTGCGCAAGTTTGACCGTTAACGCATTCAGTGCGGCCTTGGTCGCCGAGTACCCGACCGGACCGCCAAGCTGACTTGCGAACGACCCCCACCCCGAACTGACATTGACCACTCGTCCATACCCAGCACGAACCATGACTGGAACAAATGCACGTGCGAGCCAAAAAGGGCCCGCCAGGTTCGTCCGTAGTGCCACTTCAATCGTTTCGTCTTCAATGTCGAGCACACCGCCGTCGGGACAGACCGCAGCGTTATTGACTAAAACATCAATACCAATGCCGCGTTTCGACAACTCCGTGGCACAGGCCGTGACAGACGCCTGGCTCGACACGTCGAGGATAATCACCGTGATGGCTTCATGCCCTCCATCACGTAACTCACGAGCAGCTTCTTCGCCATCTGGCAGGCTTCGGCTCGCCAACACGACATGCACGTCACGCTGCGCCAGTTGTCGACACACTTCCTTCCCAATTCCGCGATTGCCTCCCGTAACCAGCGCCGTCCGTAACACCTAGGCCTCCTTATCTACTGCAGACCCAGGACGAAAGCACAACGCAGACTGAAGTCCAGGGCTATTCTCGGAAAGTGAGAGCGTGGCATCATGCCCGAACGGATTTCCAATGGCAAGCACCCTGTCCCCAATGCGTGTCCGATCGGAATCACCAAAAGTGGCAGCGGGTAAAGGG
>CAUZRA010000104.1:0-5634 GCA_963582035.1 Vicinamibacteria bacterium
GCCACCAATATGCAGATATCCGGTGGGACTTGGGGCAAATCGCGTACGTACGTTCATGAACTGTCTATGATAAAGGCTCATGAGAACTCTGCTACTCGCCGTGACCCTCGGAACGTTAGTTCAAACGGGTGGCCAGCCCGCCATTGAGCACCTGGTATTCAATATCGAAGGCGGTGGTGAAATGCCATACGCACTCTCGATCCCCGCAAACTACGACGAAACAGAACCTCGTCCTCTCGTGCTGGCTCTCCATCCGGGCGGAAAGCAGGGCCCTTACTACGGCAGTCTTAATATGCGCAGAATTTTCGAGCCGGCGCTACGTGACTGGGGAGCCATCATTGTCGCCCCTGATGCTCCCATTCGTCGTTGGACAGACGATACCGCTGACCGCGCCGTCATGGATGTTCTCAAGCAGGTCATCGACAACTATGCGGTTGACCGCTCTCGTATCCTAGTCACAGGTTTCAGTATGGGAGGAAGAGGAACCTGGTTTTTTGCCACACAGCATCCCGATTTCTTCACTGGGGCAATTCCGATCGCCGGGTCACCGGGCGATGATGACGTCACGGCTGTAGCTGATATGCCGGTCCATATTATCCATAGTCGAGCCGACGAGGTCGTTCCGTTCGGTCCGGCCGAAGAAGCCGTCCGCGCCCTAGAGCAAGGAGGGCACGTCACCGCCTTTACAGCCCTCGACAACGTAAGTCACTACTCAATGGGCGGCTACGTTCCTGCACTGAAAGAGGCGGGAAACTGGATGTTCGACCAGTGGAACAACCGTTAACTCAGCCCATCGTTCAGCGTCCTGAGCGTGGGGGCTCTTGATCGTCAACTGGCACGTCTTCTTCGACACTCACGCCATAACGCTGATAATCCGAATAGCGGGCATGACCCTCGAACAAGTTTTGACCCCAACTTTTGTAACTTTCTCGCATGTCGCGCGGCACCCAAATGCCAAGGTCTGTCTGGGGTTGATAGCGAACCGTAATTTCTGATTCAAGTTCGCCCTCTGAGTATCCGGTCTTTAGCTCAGAGCGGGCGATTAGGCCATCCGTCGGATCAATCCACAGACGACCATGGGTTGGCACGTCGATCCCTTTTACCGGATTGATGATCAGTGTCGGACCACGAACCTCTTCAAATTCAATCACCCACACCCTTCGACCTTCGATCCGGTCATCATCAACATGCTTAAATTCAAATCGATCACGATGCTCTCGGTGCAGCACAACAAGAGCAAACGTCGGAACATTTGTGCTGCGCAGTACATCACCAAGATTAAACCTGGCGCTTTCCTCCGCCATGGCTCGCCACTGGGCAATCGCGGATTCCGTTGGTCGCGTTAAAACGTCTTGTACGCGGTCCAGCCGATCACGGACCTCACGACCATCAACTTCGACCACTACGCGAAAACCAACCCACTGATTGTCGGTCGTAGGTAATCGCAGCATGAGAAAGTCAGACTTCGTCCGTTGCTCGTGATACTCCTGACGAGCCCTGAGTGAAATACCTCCGCGACCATTCTCCCCCCTAGGGGCCACCCCTCCGGAACGGACCCCCTCAGCCCGAAATGCGAGGTCTGTTAGGGGAGCTCGCTGATCGTATTCCTCCTCCGCGATTATCAATCCAATGGTCGGCTCGTAGCGTTCAACATACGCAGTTGCGTTATTGAGAACGGTCGTGATGTCAACTGTCTGTACCGGGAAAAGAAACGCCGTAGCAACCGCGAGGAAGCGTAGTGTCATTCGGACGATCCTTCTTGCCCTAACGAGGGGCTCCAGCAATTGTAATCAGTCTTTTGCTGCAAACGAATAAGTTTTTAATCGGAATCAATGATCGGTGTCAACACAAAGCAGGAGACTACAATGCACTCATGGAATATCGACGTCTCGGTCACACGGGTGTGTACGTCTCTGAACTCTGCCTGGGAGCAATGACGTTCGGCACAGAATGGGAACTGATCGGTGCACTTGGCCAGAAGGAAGCGGACGCACTGGTCAACCGTTCGATTGATGCCGGGATTAATTTTTTTGATACGGCGGATGTTTACTCAACCGGAGACTCTGAAGAAATTCTTGGCCGTTCACTCCGAGACAAACGACACGAGGTCGTGGTCGCAACCAAGGTCCGCGGCCGAATGGGTAAAGGTCCGAATGAGGTGGGGCTGTCTCGACTGCACATCATGCAAGCGTGCGACGCAAGTCTGAAGCGACTCGGCACTGATTACATCGACCTGTACCAAATACACCGTGCCGACCCGGAAACACACATCGAAGAAACGCTTCGCGCTCTCACCGACCTCGTAAAAGCTGGAAAAGTACGTTACATCGGCTGCTCAAATCTCGAAGCATGGGAACTCATGAAAGCATTGGGGATTTCGCAACAACAACACCTCGAGTCGTTCGTTTGCACACAGTCGTACTACGCTTTGACCGGGCGTGACATCGAGCGAGACACCATCCCACTTATCAACGACCAAGGCCTTGGCCTTCTCGTATGGAGTCCATTAGCCGGGGGGTTTCTCTCAGGAAAATTTACGCGTGACGGGTCTAATGACGCAGATGCACGACGAACATCTTTTGACTTTCCTCCGATCGATAAGAACCAAGCATTCAATATCATCGATGCGATGCGACCGATTGCCCAAGTGCATCATGCCTCCGTTGCACAGGTTGCGCTGGCTTGGCTTCTGGCAAAACGCGCGGTCACCAGCATTATCATCGGAGCAAAAAGGATGGAGCAGCTCGACGACAATCTCGGCGCTATCGATCTTGAACTGACCAATGAAGAAATGGCTCGACTAGACGAAGTAAGTGTAACGCCGGTGCCGTACCCAGCATGGATGCTCAGCCTTGGTGATGACCGCCTCCCGGGAACCGCGAGAGACCTAGCAGCGTTGTTAAAAAAATCCAACAGCAACTAACGAGTCCTGTTCGCCTAGACAGACGACGGTTTTATTAATTACGTACGCGGAGCGACTATTGCGGGCTTTCAAAAAGTGGCTGACGCGATGCTTGCATACGGCGTGGTCTGATTGTCCGCTGGTTCTCTCGCCGCAACACTCATCCCGTGAAACACCGATACCCCGATGCGAGATCAGAGAACAGCAGCCGATAACGGAACAAAATAGTCTGGAAGGTTCGCTTTCGTATCGATAAGGATTTCCACAATTGCCTGCCTCTCGGTATACGACAAGCGATCGTAGGGCGCTTCAGTCACCTCGCCCGAGAGCACCGCCCATAATCTCGCGAACACCGTTTCGAGTGCACGAGCGGGAAGCGCATTAAACGAAGAGGTGTAAATCATGTAACTGCACGGATACCGGAACAATCTCTCCTCTAGATCGAATTCACGCAGTGACCGTCCGCGTTGATCAAATGGACCACGCTGGGAAAAGACCGTGTCAAACCCGGACGTACCAGCGATACCGCTCGGTATTGGTACCTCATCAACGAACAACAAGTAGTCAACCAATTCAACAGCGGCCTCATCGATAAGCTCGTTAAACCGACCATCATCCGTGCTCCGTCCACGATCTGAGGGCACAGTCATTGATTCGCGGTGCTCTACACGCCTCGCTTCCCAACCCAAGCGTGTAATGAGATTCGCCATGTGGGCCTGGTGCTCGAGCACCATGAGGGCAACAATATCGCTATGAGACGAAGGATAGCCCGCTAAATCAAAAGTACCCTCCATGGACGGACGCACCTCTGGAATAACACCGAACGTGGCTTGTGGGTCGTCAACATCCACCACTTCCACGTTTCCCATGTGTGCCACACCACCGTGTTCGCCAGTGACATACCAACCGCCCCATCGGTCCTGTAAGCGACTGCGATGGTCGGTAACATGCCCACTTGCATAGGCGTTCTTATCCTTCGGCATCGGAAACATGCTGAGCACCTGCAGACCCGGCACGCCGAGTGTGTCCCACGACAAATGACACGCGAGACAATTTTCCCGCCGCTCAAATTGCGGTCGAGCCGCTTCCGCTTGACTGAGTGTGTAGAACACCGTCCCTTGTTGTCGGTCTTGGGCGGCTAACTCAAGAACCTCCGCACCACGAACCCATCCGACTGCAACGTCATCGGTAAAAAAAACTGCACGCGGATTATCAAACCGAATCCAATCGGTTTGAAAACTCGTCGGCGAAAAAACCAATAATTGTGATTCTGTCGGTATATTCAGAAAATCAAGCACTGACGGGAGATACCCGCTCACTTCATCAAAGCTTAAACTGGCTGCTCCTGACTCGAGGTCAGCATTGAGGTCAACAACCATATTGTCGACTGTCCCATCGGTATATCGAATTGCCGGATGGTCCCGCGACGCACGAAATGCCCCACCGCGTTGACCGGATAACGCCCCCACACCAACGAGAACGACCAAGAGGACAACAGCGCCCGCAATGACAACAGGGGACCGCTTTCCCAGGCTGCTGAAGGAAGACAAATAAGGCAAATGAACCCGCACGTTAATTGTTAGTTTATGAACAAATGAACTTTTATGGTGATTCAAAGAAAAGCACATTAGAATGTAGCTGTCTGCTTAGGAGTCTCGAATAGGGCGCCTAGGCGAACAAATGACGAAAGGGACACAGCATGATACGCAGATTTGAAGGTGCGTTATTTTTCGCAGTTTTGACCGTTGCACTCACTGCTTTCGGTACAGGACCCGTTTTCGCAGCCGAAGACGAAGTGCCAACATTTTCGAAAGATGTCGCGCCGATCTTCCAGGCCAAGTGCGAGGCGTGCCACCGGCCCAACTCAATTGCGCCGATGTCACTCGTTACGTATCAAGAATCGCGCCCATGGGCCCGCTCGATCAAAGACCGCGTATCGACTCGTCAGATGCCACCATGGCATATCGACCGCACCGTCGGTATATCAGAATTCAAGAATGACCGGTCGCTGACTGACGCTGAAATCGACACCGTCGTCCGCTGGGTGGATGGCGGAGCGCCTCGCGGGAACCCTGCCGATATGCCAACTGCCCTCAAGTGGCCAGACCAGGCTAGGTGGTATCTTGCAGACCGGTTCGGCGGACCGCCCGATCTTATCGTTGAGTCCGACCCATTCACCATGCCCGCTGAAGCGAATGATGCGTGGTGGAAACCGATTTCCGATACCGGGCTGACCGAACCTCGATGGGTACGTGCGATCGAAGTTCGACCAGGCACGGAAGCTGGTCGAAAAATTACACACCATGTCATCGCACGACTTGAACAAGACGAGACAGACCCGCTGCTCCTAAATCCAAATGCGACCGATGACGATGATCCTCTCGCCAACTCAGGACTGTTCATGGAATGGGCCGTTGGAAAACAAGGTCGAGTGATGCGACCAGGTAGTGGGGTCCTCATGCTCCCAGACTCCCGTATTATTTGGGATGTGCACTATTCAGCCAGCGGCGAAGAAATCACTGACACTATTAAACTCGGCGTCTACTTTTATCCAAAGGGTGAAGAACCGAAAAACAGACAGGTGTTACATCTGATGGGTGCGACAGGTGGTGGAAGTTTAGATATTGAACCAAACACAATCGCCGTCACCGAAGGATTTTTCCCTCTGAAACGTGCTGCACGGATTGAGAGCTTCCAGCCACACATGCACCTCCGAGGCAAGGCCATGGCAA
>CAUZRA010000105.1:0-5593 GCA_963582035.1 Vicinamibacteria bacterium
TCGATGGAAACGACGTTCTTCTCACTGGGGGTGCAGTCACCGACCGCCGCGAAGCGCTGCTCACATGTGTCGCCCGCATCACAGCGCTACCGGTGAAGTACCTCATCGGCACGCATCAGCATGACGATCAAACCGGTACCATCAACAGTCTTCTTGATACCGGTCCTGATACATTAACCATCGTTCACGAGAACACACACGCACGGATCCTCGCCAGTGGTCACCAAGACTCCATGGACCTTATATTCACCGACCACACGACTCTCTTTCTCGACAACTCAAAAATTGAGTTACATCATTTCGGAAACAGTCATACGGACGGTGACATCGTGGTTCTATTTGCGACCGACCGGGTGTTACACGCGGGCGACCTGTTCACCGACGGACACCCCTTTATCGATTATGCGACTGGTGGAAGTAGCCAGGGATGGATTGAAGCGCTGGACGGAATGCTGGACCTCGATTTCGCGACCATCATTCCTGGCCGCGGTCCGATCATGACAAGAACCGACGTGCAACTGTTCAGGGATTGGTTCGTGACCCTACGGACAAGAGTCAGACAGCTAGTTGAACGCGGCGTCCCAAAGCGACGCGTAGCCGCCGAGCTCGTCACTGAAGACCTCTCTCGGCCATTAGAGGACAATAGCCTCCCGTGCGCGTGGATACACTGTGCTGGGCACACATCACACCACTTTCTGCGTCTGACCTTACCAAATCTGTATGACGAGCTTGTTGAAGCAAGGCAGAGGAAATTCCAAGCACCCCTGCCTACTGGTCTAGCTCCAGAGGACGCAAGACGACCTGTAACTGACCCATTGCCCTAAGGTCGAGCTCACAATGATGTCCGGCCAAACCTCTTGCGAAGCAATCACTCTTCCGATCCGAGGAGCATCTCGTTTGCCGCGCCTGTTTACCGACCATGATCCGCACAGCGCTGGTCATTCCAACTTGATTTGATATGCCTCAGCACCAAAAGTGTTTTCATAACAAACCTGTATGATGGAACGGCTAGACGAACTATTCAGGTTGTAACCCAATGCTACTCATACAACTACTCGACATTTACTCATTACTCGTCTTCGGCTCCGTCATTATTTCGTGGGTGAAGCTCCCTCCTGATAATCCGATCGCTAGTTTTCTTCACAGCATAACCGAGCCACTTTTGTCTCCGATCCGACAGATCATGCCTGAAATGGGCGGGCTCGACTTCTCACCCCTCGTTCTGCTGTTCGGCATTCGCCTTGTCAGAGGCGTCATTATTTCAGCATTGATCTGATTTTAGACCATTCGGTCAAGAATAATAATAATGAACCGATCGGTCAATAATAGAAAGCTAGAATTAGATCCTTGATTCGTAGTTATCTATCTTCATTTTAAGGATTAAAAGTTGAGCGAACTAAGTACAGCCGTAGAGGAAATCACCTTACCGCCAGATAAGGTAAGTAAATGCCGACAATGTAAAACCGAACATGATCGAAAGATATTTCAGCAAGAACTTTCTGTCTGTCCATCATGTGGCTGGCATGCCTCACTTACGGCCCAGCAATGGATAGACCACCTCGCCGACCCAGATACCTTCCGTGAAATTGGAAAAAGGCTGTACTCAACGGACCCTTTGAAGTTTAGCGTCACTGAACCGTATCGCGAAAGACTACGCAAAGCTGAACAACAAACCGGCATGCATGAAGCCGCCCTCAGCGGAAAAGCAAGATTGGACGGACGGCCACTTGTTCTTATTTCTCTTGAGTTTGACTTTCTCGGTGGCACGATGGGCTCCGTGGTCGGTGAAAAAGTGGCCCGTGCTTTTCAGGTGGCGACACGCCGAAAACTTCCTGTCGTATCTATTCTCGCAAGCGGAGGCGCCAGAATTCAGGAAGGCATGCTCGCGCTGATGCAGATGGCAAAGACGGCAACAGCCGTCGCCGCTCACAAAGCAGCTGGACTGCCCTACTTATCTGTCCTCACAAACCCGAGCTTCGGTGGCACGTTCGCAAGTTTCGGTTCTCTTGGTGACATTCTGATTGGTGAACCAGGCGCACAAATCGGTTTCGTTGGTGCGCGTGTTGTCGAAGGTACGATTGCTGAGCGTATTCCGAAAGAAGAAAGAAGTGCGGAAACGGTCCTGAAACACGGAATGATCGACATGATCATTCCGCGTCCCGCACTACGCAATCAGCTCGCTGTATTGATATCTCAGCTAACCGCCACCCATCATGGTACCTGGCCGGCCGTGCACTTAGCACCGACGCCAAAACCAACGCGTACCGCAAGTCAGATTATGGAGTTAGCAAGGTCCCCTGAACGGCCGCGGGCGAAGGACTATATACCGCGCCTATTTTCCGCATTTACCGAGTTACACGGAGACCGATGCTACGGAGATGACTCAGCGATCATTGGTGGCATCGCCGACCTGCGTGGCCGACCAGTCATGCTTATTGCGCAAACGGGACAAGTTATGCCGATGCCCGAAGGTTACCGGAAAGCCCATCGACTTCTTAGAATGGCTGAAAAATTTGGCTTTCCGGTCGTAACGCTCGTTGATACGCCAGGAGCCTTCCCTGGACTAGAAGCCGAGCACCGCGGCATTGCACTAACAATTGGCGAAAATCTTGGCCTCCTTGCAAGCTTGAAAGTTCCAATCGTAAATGTGGTTATTGGCGAAGGCGGGAGCGGTGGAGCACTCGCCCTCGGGCTCGCAGACGTAATTTTGATGCAAGAGAACGCAATTTATTCGGTTATTGCCCCAGAAGGAGCCGCAGCGATCCTACTGCGGGACGCGACACAAATAGACAAACTTGTGTCAGGGCTAAAACTTTGTGCTCATGACCTGCTCGAACAAGGGGTTATTGATGCAATTGTGCCGGAACCACCTGGCGGTGCGCAGCGAGATTACGATGCGGCGGCTCGACTCGTGATGGAGCGACTCGTTCATCATCTAAGTCAGTTATCCACAGTGAAACCTAAGCGATTAGTGCAAAATAGAGCCAATCGATTTGGGTCCATTGGAAGCTTTGAACGCAGTGTCGTAAAAATTGCTCGTTCGATGGTCGACCACCTCAGAGGCGATAGTCAGCAACCTTCTCCAGCTAAAGAAAATCCTGCTTAACCGCCCACTCCTGACGTAAAACAGGAAAGCGATTATGATCGGGTTTCTGACAGTGTTTCAGAGAGAGGTTTAATGATGCGTAAAGCTTTATTAATTGGACTCGTCCACACCCTGTTCATCGCTGGAATGGTCTTGGCCGATGGAGCAATCACCCTGGTCAACGCCCAAGAGAACGCCTATGACACGACCGTTGACCGTACCATGGGGCAACGGGTATTCCGACAACAATGCGGTCGATGCCATGGTCGAGATGCGAAAGGCAATGACGAAACGGGAGCCCCAGACTTGACAACAGGAACCCTTGAAACCAACACGGATGAAGCCTTGTTTAGCGTCATTCGTGAAGGCATCGAGAACACTGCAATGATTGGGATCAGCCCCCGAGCGTCCGACCAGACCGTGTGGCAAATCGTCTCCTACATTAACTCCCTCAATCTTGACCCGAGCGACTACAACCTCGTTGGCGATGTCAGTAGAGGCCAGCAGGTGTACAACGGAAAAGGGAACTGCGCCAATTGCCACATGGTCGATGGTGAGGGCGGCAGACTCGGGCCCGACCTCTCAGCCATCGGTAATAACCTGGACCCGGACCAATTACGAATCGCGCTCACAGACCCCAATGAAAACGTTTTACCTCGCTGGTGGACGATGCGTCTGACGCGCGGAAATGGTTCTGTCCTTGAAGGACTTCGGATGAGTGAAGATACCTTTACCGTGCGAATCATGGACGCGGACGAAAACCTCTGGCACTTTTCAAAAAACGAACTGCGATCGCATGAAACAATTAAGAACTCGACGATGCCAGCCGCTGACAACCTGAGCTCCAGCGAACTGGACGACCTAATTGCGTACGTCTTCTCACTGCGCAGGGAGAGCTAATCATGAAGCGGGCAGCTTTTGTCATCGCACTTATTGCATCCATTCCTCTCGGTATCACTGGCCAAGAGGGAGAAGGTCCGTCGTTGCGACCAGTCACCTGGGAACGGTTATTAAATGCCGCAGAGGAACCAGAGAACTGGTTAATGTACAACGGCACACTTGATAGCCAACGCTTTAGCCGCCTGGAGCAAATTCATAGCCGTAACGTTGGAAACCTAGAACTCAAATGGGCATACCAGATCCCGGAGATTGACCGCTCCGAAACAGTTCCCCTGGTCGTAGATGGCATCATGTTTGTTACTGAGGCCCCAAGCAACGTGGTCGCGCTTGACGCGGAAACCGGGCGGCAATATTGGCGCTACGACCACGAACTCCCGGATGACCTCAGGATTTGCTGTGGCCGAAACAACCGGGGTGTCGCAATCCTGGGAGAGACCTTGTACATGAGCACACTCGATGCCAAACTCGTCGCAATTGATGCGCGAACCGGCAACCTACTTTGGGCCAAGGAAGTCGCACCATACCAAAGTGGCTATAGCAAGACCGCCGCACCACTTATTGTGAAGGACCAAGTCGTTACCGGCATTGCTGGTGGCGAATTTGGCATCCGCGGTTTTCTGGACTCGTACGATCCAACGACGGGAGACCTAAATTGGCGCACCCACACAATTCCTGGACCCGATGATCCCGGCAACCAAACATGGGCTGGCGAATCATGGCGAACCGGCGGGTCGCCAACCTGGATTACAGGCTCTTACGACCCGGACCTTGACCTTGTGTACTGGGGCACTGGCAACCCCGGACCTGACTGGAATGGCGACGTACGTCTGGGCGATAACCTGTACTCAGACTCGGTACTCGCACTCAATGGTGTCACCGGCAACATGGATTGGTATTTTCAGTTCACCCCACACGACATTCATGACTGGGATGCGATCCAAGTGCCCATCCTGGCAGACATCAGGTACGAAGGGGAGACACGCAAAGTCATGATGTGGGCAAATCGGAATGCCTTCTATTACACGCTGGACCGTGAAACCGGTGAATTCCTTACCGGGAAACCGTACGCACTGCAAACCTGGGCTGAAGGGCTTGATGAAAACGGTCGCCCGATCCGAGTGCCCAATATGGAACCATCCCCCGAAGGCACTCTGGTATCACCAACAATTGGCGGAGGCACGAACTGGTGGTCACCTGCCTTCAGTCCACGGACCGGGTTGTTTTACGTAAATGCCTTTGACGGGGAACAACTATTTTTTATCAGAGATGAAGACTACGTCGAAGGCGAACAGTACACCGGCGGTGGCGGCGAAAACGCTGGTCCCATTGAAAACTATCACAGCGCGATCCGAGCTATTGACCCAGCTTCCGGCGACGTACGATGGGAGTACCCGATTGCACCGCGTTCAACATCCGGACTTCTAACGACTGCCGGCGACTTGGTTTTCGGTGGTACGGTCGACGGGTATTTCTTTGCGATTGATGCGGTCAGTGGAGAGGAACTCTGGCACGTCGCGGTTGGCGCGCGTGTCCACTCAGCTCCTCTGACATACTCTGTGAACGGCGAACAATTCGTGACGATTGCGGCGGGTAATGTCGTCTTCACGT
>CAUZRA010000106.1:0-5562 GCA_963582035.1 Vicinamibacteria bacterium
TCCATGGAGCGTCACCGTCCGCCCAAAGGCGTTGCAAGTGCCGCTTGTCTCTTAAGGTGTCCATGCACTGCCAGAAGGCCTCGTGGCGATACGCTGCTAACTGCCCGTCGGCTGCTAGATGTTCGAGCGCATCCGCTTCCAATATCGTTTGATCTCCCCGATCAAGGTAATCGAATATTGCCGGCTCAAAAACCATAAACCCACCGTTAATCCAACCCTCCCCGATCTGTGGTTTCTCTGTGAATTCAGTCACAAGATCACCGTCAAATACTAAGCCCCCGAAACGGGAGGGCGGCCGAACGGCAGTTACCGTCCCTATCCGTCCATGCGATTTATGAAACTGTATTAGCTTATGAAGGTCGATGTCACTAACTCCATCGCCATAAGTGAGCATGAATGTCTCGGTACTCAGAAACGGCTCGAGACGTTTCAAGCGCCCCCCTGTCATTGTGTCGAGACCGGTGTCATGAAGATGTACGATCCAATCTTCAGCCCCTCGCCCGTGGCGCGACAATTCACCGCGAGCCAAATCCAAAGTCATACTTCCACTTAGTGTGTGGTAATCGTGAAAGTAACGTTTTATCGCGTCACCTCGGAAGCCCAAAGCAACAATGAACTCCTTAAACCCTTGATGCGCATAGTTACTCATCACATGCCAGAGAATCGGGTACTCACCGATCTCTACCATGGGCTTCGGTTTCATCTCCGTCTCTTCAGCTAACCGAGTTCCAAAACCGCCTGCGAGCAGCACTACCTTCGTCATACAGAATCGAAGCCTCCGCCAACGAATGACCGTCTATAACTATTAATGGGCAATCTCATTACTGGACACCTTTGTGCCGATCAAATTCAACCCCGGATTTGCAAGACGTTGTATTTCACTAATTTGCCGTTCTTTCATAATTTCCACAACGTCTGCGTGTCTCTGTGGATTATCGTACGCAGGCGCGAGCATGTCGAAAGTATCAAGCACGGCCCACTGATACCGTTGACGCATCGATAACTCTTTGAAGTCGACATAATTCGCCACAGGCAACATAAACTGAAATACTCGCTTCAGAACAGGAATCCGAAATAGCACCTCGGACAAGATAAAGGCGAGAGGCATAATTGCCTTAATGAGAGTCAGCAACCGCTCGGCTTTGATGCGGCGCGTAAGCGGACGAACCCAGTACTTGCTATACAGCATTGTGGACCACCGTCTCTCGTAAATAGTGACTGCAATGCGCCCTCCATCTTCGACAACATCAGCCAAGCTCTGAACTGCCGCTTTCGGGTCCGGAGTATGCTGGATCACACCGATACAATAAACACCATCGAATGAACCAGGCCTAAAAGGCAGTTCAAAGATACTGGCCTGTACGAGATGAACATTAGAGCGCCCAGAAACCGTTTCTTGCGCCGCGTCAATGGCCGAACTAAGGTCCACTCCAACAACATCACACTCTCGATTCCGACTTGACACTTCAAGAAATCGACCTGCTCCGCAGCCTGCATCCAGAATGGTCTTGCCATTCCACCAGTTCGACTCCCACGCCGTTTCATTACTAAGGCGCTCTTCCGACTGTCGTGTCCCATTCAGTGAGTCTATTTGTTCTTGCCTGAAGCGGTTCCACTGATAGCCGAACGATGTCGCATAGTTGCCGGTCGGCACAAACCTCGGGATGCCTCGTTCTATGGGGTAGCTAGCCTGGCAACCTCCGCATCGCAAAGAACCAGTAAGAATGTCCCCGTCATCCGCAATGGATTCAGGCTGGCAATCTAAAGCCTCATGACATTTCGGACAGACGAGTAATTCACTCAGTTTCTTTCGCATTGCTACCTACGAACATGACCTTAACAACCCACAAAAGATTTAGACAAGGACCTAACTAAGACCAACCTCTTCATTCAAATTGCAGAACACTCGAGAGGCCGTATCGAGCCGATCGTTGTCTATTTTTCGTCGAGATTGAAACAGAACTCCTAAAGCAGTCCACCGGATCCATTGACACCCATCTAAAATGGCATTCACTAATCGACCAATCCAGAGTACTTGAGCCATCCTAGCCACTACCAAAGTCACAGCCACAGTTGCTTTATCGACTCCCACTTTGAGTCCTAGCCGACCGAGTTCATTATAGGTTTCCACGCCATCCTGACTGCATAGCCTGACCGCACTACCTAAGAACTTTTTATAAGCCAGCGGACGAAGATGCCTTGACCACCATGCAGGACTCACATGGCAATTTTGGGCCTTGTCATAAACCTCGGCGAACATCTTGAACCAACTAAGTCGAAATTCAACGCGCCCCATCTGCTTTGAACCACCTTCAACGTGGTCCATGAAAATTCCGCCGATCGTCGGTGAAAATCCGATCGGAGACGTCACCGCTGCTAGCGCATGCCAACCCGTCTCCGTCCAATTCCACCACAATTCACGAAACGCTCCTATTTCAGATATTTCACGTGTTCGGTACACAACGCCCGTCAACGACACACCGGATTTCAGGCACCTTGCTATCCCCTCGGGCGGAGTCAGTATGCATACCTCTTTCGGATGAATCATCTTGTCCACAAACTGACCACTCTCGTTCACCGCAACCACCCTCGTCGAAACGAACGCTAACCGAGAATTGGATTGCTCATGAACAAGGAGGGCGTCACGCATAAACTCTGGCAATAACACATCATCGTCGCAAAGAATATTGAAATACCGGGTAGTCACATTCTGCATGCCATAAATCATATTGTTCAGGCTGCCGATGTTTTTTTTGTGTCGGTAGTACTGAACGCGAGAATCGACCTTCATTAACTCTCGAGCAACGGATGCAGTGTCATCTGTTGATGCGTTATCCAGGATTTGAACGACAAAATCTGAATAAGACTGACCCAACACGCTGAGCACGGCCCGCTTCATCAAAACCGGCCGCTCATATGTTGGAATTATGGTCGTTACTTTAGGTTCGCCCACTGCTCTAGATTGAGCACCAGTTACAATCCGGTCCTCATGCTCTTACCAAGCAAAACCGCCCGCGCTGAAACAGCGCTATACACAGCGACTCACACTGACAGTCGAATTGATATTATCTGAGTCCGTTCGTCCTCTCACGAAGACAGACCCAAATATATTAATTTCAGGAAAATCGTGACTTCAGCTTCGAACCGTTTCGATAGATATCAAGAATCGGCTCGCCAAATTTCGACTTATTAAGGACGTGCCTGATATCACTCTTGTACTTTAAAAAATTCCGACTTAACGTAAGCCGAAGAGCATCCACCCCACCACCAGAAGGCCATGGCAATTGGTTGTGGTCATGGTGATTATTGTGGGCCCACTCCGCGACACCGGTGTTCTTACAAGCCTTGCACAATGGCGCCTTGATCTTATTTTCTCTCATCTCGTCATATGGTGTTTCGTGGATATCTCCCACCGCTGACTGCGCATCTGTACCACAACAAATCAATAATCGGCCACGTTCATCAACGACTACATCGTCCCAAGCCGGGCAATCATAATCAGGGCCGTCTTCTTTATAAGACGCAATAGACTCAACCATATGTTCGAGGTAAATATCCCGCTCCGCCGCTTCCTTCCGGTGCTTGGGTAGTCGATCCGTCGAGGCTTGAATCAATTCCACCAGGTCATTCATAAATGCAACCGACGGAATAAAACCGACGCCATGGCGACGGCTATATCGATACGCTTCCCAGAACTCATGTTCATTAAATTTATACCGGTGCCAGGACATAAACACTTTAGTCTGTGGAGAGTACTTCTTCAGATCGCTATTAAAGGCTTCAAAGTTAGATAACACCTTTCTAAAGTCACCATGAATCCTGCCGTACGTAACTTCCGTCATCCCTGACAAACTAAACAAGACTTCATTAATGACCGAAAAGTTTTCTTCGCGTATAGGTTGCACTTTCTGAAAATTCGAACTGATAACCGCGTACAATCCATGCTCTCGCAAAATCTCGAGATATTCATTCATAAACGGCGACAAAAATGGCTCGCCCCAGTTGTACAAGTACACCCGGTCGATCTTCTTATCTTTAACAGCTTCAGATTTACTGAGACGGGATATCGTCTCTCTGAATGCGCCCACACACATATACGCCGCAGGCTTTTCCTTCCGCCGTGACTTTCCAGAATTTTGAGCACAAAACGGGCATGTCGCCTGGCAAATACCTGCGACTTCTATGATGATGCGGCCGGACGGTTTAATTTCCATAACCGCGGACATTTCGCTCAGAGACTGCCCGTCGGTGTTTTCAGTAGAGACAGGCGTCAGCGGCAGCACAGTCGCACTTCCACTTACAGCTGTTTCAGTTGGCATACAGGTCACTCCTTAACCTAACAGTATAGCGAAAGATGTCTCATCACATTTCTGACAAGACCCTAAGATGCTCACCATCATGGTTGTTAACAAACAAAAAAGAACAACATCTAAGGGTGTCAATTCAGCTATTTGATACATTCGTGAATGGTCAACTAGCGATCGTTTGAGACCGAATCCCCTCCAAAAAGTCCAAAACTGACCGGTCCTCAATGGTAAATTGGTCTTCCGCAACTCCGTACTCTGTTTCTTGGCAGCCTCGACGACTAAGCGACAACACTGCTGGCTTGACATCTCGAGCGTGAAGCCCGGTTACTAAGCCATCTCCAAACTTTGTAACCGTTTTCGAATCGTCAAGCAAAACCAGAGCACCGGTTCGTGTACATGAGTCGATGAGCGGCTCCAGGCCGATCCCTGGCACAAAATTCACATGAAACAAATCACTCTTAATACCTACGGTGCTAAGTTGGTCGGCCAGACGAAGCCCCTCTCGGAGCGCAAAGTTATAGCACGCGATAGTTACATCGTCTCCAGACCGATACCGAAACATCGAATTATCAGTCGTTTTCATTTCTACCGGAAGATCGAGAACAGGAGTACCAAAAAGACGTTGACTCGTGCAAATCACTCTAAACCCAGGACTAACAAACTGCCCGCCCACGATAGACCGAGCTTCCTCTGCGGTATTAAGACAGTAAACATTCACATTGCCTAAAGACGCTACGTCACCAGCCGAATTAAGACTTGACTGAGGCCCCTGATAGCCTTGGTCACAAACAATCAAGAAAACCGTAAAACTACCAAGTTGATTTAGGGGACGTGTCGACCGAATAAAGTTAAACGTATTGACAAGCTGGTCAAGACCAAGCAAAAGAAAATCGAGTTGTTTCATAAATACAGCAGCATTGCCACCATCCATCATCATTCCAAGCCCAACTCCTATGTGGGTTAGCTCACAATTACCCACATTAAGGATGCGGCCTTCTGGATTCACTTTCAGCCCACGAGCGAGACCGGAGAGTTTCGAACCCGTATCAATATTCTCGCCAAATAAAAGCACCGGCCCGCAATGCTCGGTAACCGAGTTGACCGCTTCAACAATTTGCGTAATGTAGTTCTTACTCAAATCCATCCGCCTTAAGAAACTCGTCCGACACGCTTCGATATCTATCAACACCTAGAGCTTCACGGACGTGATACACAGGGTCGTCAGGTGAATCCGCAACCAAAAGACCATCCTCAA